>JAJCXL010000295.1 GCA_029263435.1 Acidobacteriota bacterium
GCTGATACAACAACGCGGCATACCCGATGCGAAACGCGGCGACGAATCGCTGATACCGCTGATGACTACAATCCAGATCAGCGGCGGCCGAAAGAATAAACTCCGACCCGGTGACTTGTTAGGTGCACTAACAGCGCAAGGCGGAATACCGGGTGATGCGGTCGGTTCCATCGACTTGTTCGACACGGTAGGTTTTGTAGCAGTACAGAATAAACATGTACCCAAGGCGCTGCGGCAGCTGAGTGATCGGCCGATAAAGGGCCGGAAGTATCGCGCGCGGGTGCGAAAATAGAAGCCGCTACGAACACAGGCGTCCCTTAGCGGCGCGACTTGTAAGAAACGAAAAACTCTTGCCGAAAGCTACAGCGAACTATTACGGGAGTACGTCGGTCCTCGGCTCACAATTATCGATATACCGCTCTTTCAGTTCCTGGTCTGCTCGTGAAGTATTCGGATCCGGTGGAACCGCCGCACAAGCTGCGATCAGGGAAGCTACCAGTACCAGATAAACTCTATTAGATTATTACAGGGCGTTTATCGGACGGCGATCCGCTCTTTAAGTCATTAGAAGTCACTCGACACAAGGAGGCGACCTACTCCTACATCTAGTCATTTTCGCACAAAACCCGAACTTCGCATACCCCGGTTTGGAGCCGGGTAGGTAAGTATATCTCCGAGTGCTTAGTTGTGAAGAAACCGCGCATTATGCGAACGAGTTATCTACTTCAAACCCAATCTAAAGAGGAATTATGATGAATATTTTACCGCGCACCTCGTGGTGCGCCCTCGCAGTCGTGTTCTTTGCGCTGGCGTTTGCCGGTTGTGAAGGAGATGACGGAGCAGCAGGTGCAGCAGGTGCAGCAGGGGCTGCTGGCGCAGCTGGCGCTGACGGAGGCGACGGAGCCGACGGAGCCGATGGAGCCGATGGAGCCGATGGTGCTGATGCCAATGCACGCGACTTGCCGACACTACAGGGCCACATACCGATGTTCCCGGAAGCCAATTTTCACGGCAACGGCGACTCAGCACTTAGCCTGAATCTGGACGACGACAGAATCCTGCCCTACGACGTTCAGGCCGCTTATAACGCTGACACCTTCTTCTGGCGCGTCTCTTATCGCGGCAACGAAGGCAAACGTCACGAATACATCCGCTACACCAATGGAGTATGGCAACGCGAAGGCGGCGATCGCCGCGACGCCCAGGCCACTATTGATGGCGATGTACAGCAAGGCGACACCAGCGTCAATTCGACGATTTATGAGCAACGCACGACGATCATGGTTAATGATCCAGGCGCTGCGGTAAATGTTGACAACTTCGGTGAATTCGGATGCTTCCTGAGCTGCCACAACTACAGCCGGCATATGCCGGAATGGACCGCGGCCAACGGACACGATGGCAAGTATATCGATCCTGCGCAGGCTACCGGTTCGGCAAGTGGCGATCCCGTCCTTGATCTCTGGCACTGGCGTGGCGCGCGCAGCAACCCGATCGGCCGTGCGGATGATCAGAACATTCTCTCGTTGAACTTTGTACCGAATGACGGTAACGGTGGCGATACCGGTGGTCGCAAGGGCGATGCGGGTACCAGCGTGTTCAGGTCTCAAGGTATGGACGCTGTCGCAGGCCCGGATTTCTTGATGGACCCGGGTACAACATCTGGCAAGTTTGCATTCACGTGGGATAACTTCTGGCAGACGCCGTTCTACTACATGGTTGACGACGATGCGCAACAAGTAGGACCGCGCGCGCCCAACCCGGGCATCATCGCTTATGCCGATGCCGTAGCGATGGGTTACGCGCCGACAGAAGGCGACACAGTTCCGCGGCGTATTCTTCGCGCCGGTGCTGGCAGCCGTGCAGACATCACCTCAATGGGCACGACGTATACGCCGGAGACACCCGACAGCTCGTACGGTATCTGGAATGTACAGATGCAGCGCGACCTGGATACGGGTAACGCGGACGATATCGCCATGGTCCCTGGCCAGGTGTATGAAGCAGGATTCGAAGTGCATCTCTGGGAATACACAACACGTGACCACTACGTCTCGTTCCCTGTGACTGTCGGTCTCGAAACGGCTGCAGATGTTTTCGCTGTGAACATTGCCGGTTCTGGTCCGGAGCAAGGGCCCAACTGGACGGAAATTCCGAAGACACGGCTCGATCTGTTCCAGCCGGGTATCAATACCTGGGAGTTCCTAACTGGTGACGGCGGCGCGCAAGCAACGAAGGAATACTTCGATGCAGCGGGTCAGCTAGTGAATCAGACTCACTTTGGAGCCGGCAGTGTGAATGCAGGTACAGCCTGCACTACGTGCCATAACGTACGTGCATCTGATCCAGCTCCATTAGTCCCATCCGGTGCGATGGAAGATTTGGCGGATAATCGTGGTGGAGTCTGGGAGGACACACCAGTAGTAGCTCCACCAGCGCCGTAATTTTCAGGCGTAGAACCATAGGCCACGGGGATCACTCCCCGTGGCCTTTTTAATGCGATTGACAGGGATCGCATAAGAGGCGATCGGAGACCGGCCCGTCATTTTTAAGGACGGTTCGCTACAGACCGTATGAAATCCCTGGTGTCCTCGAGAGCCTCCTCCCGAATAATGCTGTCGCCGAGATCCACCGGGTCCGCAAGTGCATGGCCGGAACCATCATATATCCTGACTTCAATGCGTGGATTCTTCAGCGCACGTAACCTTTCAGCACTGTCCACGGAAGGGACATTCGTGTCCTCTCGCCCGTACAGAGTCAAGGTGTCTACTGTTAACTGCTTCCAGTACGGAAGCGGGTCAAAGCCCTCAATCGCGTCCCAGAACTCTTTCTGTCCGAAGTTCCTGAGGTATGCGGTGGACATGAACGCAACAAGATTCGAGATTCCCGGCAGAAAGCCCAATTGTTGCAGGTTGTGGTTTTCCTCATAAAGGAGTTGCTCCTTTGGAGTGACGGCTGCGCCGACGAAATTCACAAGGAATGCGACGTCCGACGATCGAGTGGCCACTATCGGCGCAATCCAACCACCCTGGCTCATGCCCACAACGCCGATCTCCGAAATGGCGACCATGTCCTGATTTTTCAGGTACTGAATTGCCGCCAAGGTATCGGTTGCCAGATCTTCAAAGTCCGCACTGCGCCAGTCTCCCGCAGACTTTTCCGAGCCTCGTTTATCCGGAAGCAGGACAGCCACTCCGTTTTCCTGAAGATATTGAGTCAACGTCAGGTACCAACGATTGTTTCTCGTGCTGGTACCAGAACCGTGAATAATAACAACCGCCCGAAAAGGGCCCTCTCCCGAGGGAACAAACAACATTCCACCCAATTCGATGTGCTGCGCGGTGTTCCGGAAATTGATCTGTGAATATTGCGTATCTTCGAGGACCACACCACGAAAACGTCGGCCCTCAGGCTGTGTAATCTGAGTAATCAGAACGGGGCCGAGAAACAAGATCAGGATTATCAACAAGATTGAAATGCTTGTGCGCTTCTTCACTCATTACTCCCTTCTGGTGCCGGCTTTCAGAATAAACTTTTCATCGATTGGAATAAACCGGCTAGCCGGCCCTATCAGCTGATTAGAGGTTAGTGCTCGAACGCCATAGACCTCAGACTTTGTTTTAAAGCGGTCCCTGATCCGGTCGAGCAGGATTCCGAAATCGCCGTCGCCCGACGCGAGCACTATCGTGTCGCATTTTGGCGCCGCTTCAAATACATCCAGCGCTATACCTACATCCCAATCTGCTTTTGCGGTACCGTCGCGACGTTTTAGTACCGCCTTGAGCTCTACCGTGAAACCGATAGCGCGCAGGATGTTTTGAAACTGGAGTTGCTTCTTGTCACCGCGATGGGTTGCGTAGGCATACGCACAGACGACTTCACGATCGTGCGTTACCTCTGCCCAGAACTTGTTGTAGTCAAAGTTGCCTTGATAGGCCTGACGACAGGTGTAGTAAATGTTTTGTACGTCGACAAAGATGCCGACTCTTTCTGGCGCTTTATCGGAGTCAGGCAACTCGATATTTCTCTTCGGAATCTTGTGAGCGCAGATACTCGTCGTATGTTCCACGAAAGTCGACGACGCCGTCTGGCGTCATATCAATGATGCGTGTCGCCAGTGAAGACACAAAGTCACGATCATGGCTGATGAAGATCAACGTTCCCTGGTAATGTTCCAGCGCGAGGTTGAGAGCCTCGATGGATTCCATATCCAAGTGGTTCGTTGGCTCGTCCATGACAATTACATTCGGCTTCTGCAAGATGATTTTGCCGAACATCAGGCGGCGTTGTTCACCACCGGATACAACCTTCACCGACTTCTCACTGTCATCTCTCGAAAACAACATGCGTCCCAAAGTGCCGCGAAGTAACTGCTCGTCCGCACCTTTTGGCTGCCACTGCGTGATCCAGTCGAACAGTGTCATGTCCGTTTCGAATTCAGGCGCGTTGTCCTGGGCGAAAACACCCGTGTGGGCATTCTCGGACCACTTGATCTCGCCGCCATCGGCATCAAGTTCTCGTAACAACGTACGCACGAGCGTCGTCTTGCCGATACCGTTTTGCCCGATTATTGCTACTCGTGAACCGGCCTCGATAGTGAGGTCGAGGTTTTCAAACAGCGGACCCTCGTCATAGCCCTTACTGATACTTGTAGCCTCGACTGCGATACGACGCAGCGGCTTATCCTGCTCGAAACGAATATAAGGGCTAACGCGACTCGACGGCTTTATGTCTTCGAGTTGGATTTTCTCGAGCTGTCTGGCACGCGAGGTTGCCTGACGCGCTTTCGATGCATTGGCAGAGAAGCGGCTTACGAACGCCTGCAGCTCGGCCATCTTGACTTTCTTCTTGGCATTGTCGGTATACATGCGTTCGCGTGCCTGCGTAGCCGCCGTCATGTAGTCGTCGTAATTGCCCGGAAACACCTGCAACTTGCCGTAATCCAGATCCGCCATGTGGGTGCAGACGCTGTTCAAAAAGTGGCGGTCATGCGAGATGATGACCATCGTCGATTTACGCGCATCCAGGAAACCTTCCAGCCAGCGGATAGTGTTGATGTCGAGGTTGTTGGTCGGCTCATCAAGCAGCAACACATCCGGGTCTGAGAACAATGCCTGTGCCAGCAGGACGCGAAGCTTCCAACCGGGTGCTACCGCGCTCATGGGGCCCTGGTGCTGTTCGACCGGAATACCGATACCTTCGAGCAGCTCGCCCGCGCGTGATTCCGCGGAGTAGCCGTCCAGCTCCGCGAACTCGACTTCGAGATCGGCGACCAGCATGCCTTCTTCATCACTCATCTCAGGCAACGAATACAGCCGATTGCGCTCCTGCATGACTTCCCACAATCGCTTGTAGCCCATGATGACGGTATCGAGAACCCGATACTCTTCATAAGCGAACTGATCCTGCGAGAGCTGACCAACTCGTGCGTTCGGGTCGACAGAAACGTTACCCACGCTGGGCTCCAGCTGGCCGGCCAGGATTTTCATCAAGGTTGATTTGCCACAGCCATTGGCTCCGATCAGGCCATAGCGATTGCCATTGCCGAATGTGACGGAGACATTTTCAAACAGGGGTTTAGCGCCGAACTGAATCGACAGATTTGCAGCAGAGATCAAGGGATTGCACCGGATTTAGGGGCCAGGCGGCTGTTTTTTCCGGCTGGCCAGTGTTTGGGCCGCGGAGCATAGCAAATTTAAAGGACTGGCTCCATCGGCAGGATTCGATTGAACCAGGTCTTGAAGCGCTTCACCTTTTTCCAGAACATAGACTCCGGTCTTCGCCGACATCATAAAGAGTCCTTCAGTGCAGACAGGAAGTACTCCGCATTGACTTTGGAAAGGGACATCGGTGAGCGCAGCTTCAAAATGTTGGAGTCGGGACCAATGCTGCCGGTCAGTACTCCACGCTCGCGCAGGCCCTCTACAACTCTTCCGGCAAGTTCGGTTGCCGGTGTACGCTCCTCACGATCCGAAACAAGCTCCAGGGCGAGGAATAATCCGCTGCCGCGTACATCACCGATACAGTCGTGCTCTTCCGCCAGT
>JAJCXL010000296.1 GCA_029263435.1 Acidobacteriota bacterium
TTGAGGCGCCGGATTCGGCGGGCCGTACAGGATCTCATCCGTCCAAAGGTAGGGATGGTTCTGCTCAGCGACCGGCTCGAACCCCTCGAGCCAGCTCTTGAACTCCGAGACCACCCGGGTCACACCGTTATCGCCCAGCGCAGTTCTTGGCAACACGAGCTTCCCCACGGCCTCGAGCGTCGCGGGATCGACGACGACCGCCGTCTCATTCGCCACTTCCGCGACCTGACCCTCGGGTGCGCAGCTCGACAAAGTGAGACCGGAGACAATCCCTGCCGAGGACTTGAGAAATTTGCGACGCCTTTGATTGGTCATACTGGCTCCTAGTCCGAAGGGATGAAGGACCGGAATACTCTACACCAGTTGCCGCCGTCAACCGACACGGAGTACGGAGGAAGCGCTCTAGCCGATCTTGGTCACGACGAGCGTCGCGTCGTCGGCGAAAGGTGTGTCTTTCCTGAACTCGTCGATACGCGAGAGGATGTTTTCCTTGATCTGCCCGGCACCGAGATGCGCGCTCTCTCGGAGCACGTTCTCCATCTTTTCGTAGCCAAACGGCTCGCTAGCCGCGTTCATCGCTTCACTGACGCCGTCGGTGTAAAAGACGAGTACATCGCCGGGGCCGAGCTCGACCTCGCTTTCTTCTAGCAACCCACCGAAGCCGGGCCCTTTGCGCATCCCAATGCCGACGCCGTCCGGCTTGAGCCAGCGAAGCTCCCCCGTGGCGGCGGCGAAATGGAGCGGATGGTTGTGTCCGGCGCGGGCGAGGACCAAGCGCCTTCGCTCGACGTCCAGCACACCGATGACAGCGGTGATGAAGTAGTTGCGCTCGATGCGATCGGCGATGACGTCATTCATCTCTATCAGGATCTGCCTGGGCCCGCGCGGACTCTTCCCAAGCAGCTCGAACAAGGCCTGCAGCTTCATCGCATAGAGCGCCGCGGGAATGCCCTTCCCCGATACGTCACCCAAGATCACGGTCAGCTTCTGGGCACCCTCTTGTGCGAAATCGTAATAGTCGCCGCCGACATCCTGGGCGGGTCGAAAATAGCTCGACACTTCCAGGTTAGCCAGGTGCGGCTCCACCACCGGACACAAACTGAACTGGATCGAGCGCGCAATCTCCAGCTCGCCTTTCGTCAGGAGCTTCTCCGCTAGCTCCAATGCGAGCAGGAAGTTCAATACCCCGAAGCCGACGACGGCCCCCGCCCAATCGCCTTCGAGATAACCCCAGACGAATGCGACGAGACCCGCGACGTAAGCGAGCCGGCGGGCCGGACTCAGCTTGCGAAGAAAGCTCAGGAAAACAGCTTTCGCGACCGAAAAGCGACCGCGAAGACCTCGTGTGGGGAGCCCTTCACGGTGTCGTCCGTCCCGCTCGTAGAACGAATAAGCTCTCGCGGAATCCTGCCGCACGAGCGTGTGCATTTCGTCCAGTCCTTGAGCGACGTCGGAGCTGGAATCTTTGAGTTTTTCGATCCAACGTTTCAACGGCACCTCAGACATGATCGGACTCGAACTCTAGCACGGTGACCGATCGGAATCGGCCCGAGCCAGTGGATCCACCCACTTCTACGAGCGCGGGCGACGCGGGGTTCAACTCGTGGGCGATCTCCGCTAAACTCTCAGATAACTCAGCACTTCTTGCCAGCACGGAACGACCAGATGATCCCGAACCCAGACGAGCTCAAATCGATTTCGCAAATGAGAGAGGGTGACCTCGGAGAGGTTCGTTTTCCGGTCCTGCTGCACGCGCTCGCCGTGCACAAGAGATCGACTGCGCTGACGCTTCAGATGCGCCAGCTCGAAAAACGCATCATTCTCGACGAGGGCGTGCCTGTCGACTGCGAGTCCAACCTGCTCCAGGACACCATCGGCAAGTACATGGTCTCCCGAGGGGTCATCACCGAGGAGCAGTACCAAGACATTCTCGGTCGCAGCGCGACCACCGGCGTGCCGTTCGAAGAGCTGGTGGTGGCCGACAAGCTCATCGATGCATCGGAGCGATTCAAGCTGTCACAGCAAAATCTCGCCAACAAGCTCCTCGACGCTTTCACGTGGAGGAGTGGGAAATTTCAGGTGTCCTCGGACGCGCCCCCGGTCGAGTCTCCGCTCAAAGTCAAAGCACCCCAGCTCGTCTTGACGGGTATTTCCAAGTTCGCGTCGGAGGACGAGATCTCCGAGGCGATGAGCCCGTTGGAAGGTCGTAAGATTCTCATCAATCCGACCCCTCCGTTTCCGCTCAAAGAGCTTCGTCTCTCGAAGAACCACCAAGAGATCCTCGGGCTGGTCTCACTCGGAAAAACCACTGCAGAGCTCGAAGCGGAGTCCGGCATGCCGAAAGGCAACGTCTTGCGCCTTCTCTACTCGCTCGCGGTGATTGGCGTCGCGCTCCCGATGGACTGGGTGCCCGGGGAGAAGCAAGTTGCGGCCGATGAGACCACCAGTCCGGAAGTCGACGCGGTGTTGGCGATCCCAGACATGGATTTCGGAGAACCTCTAGAGGTCGACGAGGACCTCCCGACCGTTGAGACCGCGGACGGCGTCAAGACTCAAGCCCTTTCGACCACCACGGCTGAGATCACTCCCATGCCGGAAACGATAGGCGAGCACACGCTGCCGGTCGACGCGATCACCGAGGAAGACGAAGATCTTCCACTACTCGAGGCCGAGCCCGAGACCGAGGAAGACGACACCGTCGCCGACAAGCGTACGAGCCAAGCAGGTATCGCGACCACCGCGGTCGTCGTCAGCGACGTCGATACGCTCCGAAACGAGATCATGGAAGCGTACCTGCGCTATCTGAAGCAAGATGCGCTCGAGATTCTGGGCTTGGGGGAAGATCCCTCACGTGGCGAGGTCGAGGCGGCTTACATCGCTTTTTCTGAGAAGATGTCTCCATGGCGCCTTCGGGGTACGGAGCTCGAAGGCTTCATCGACAAAGCGCGCGATCTCTTTTTGGCCGGCGGCCGAGCGTATGGCGATCTCTGCGATCCGGAGAAGCGCAAATCCATCGTCGCGCGCCGAGGAAACCTCGCGCAGAACAAGCTTGTGCCCGAAGACGCCAGAAACGCTTTCGCGATCAAGTCGAACCTCCTCGACTCCGAGACTCAGTTCAAGAAGGGTCTCACTCACATGAAGGCCGGCCAATATGCCGATGCCATCGAGCTCCTGCAGTTCGCCTATGATTGCGAGCCCCAAAACAGTCTCTACCGAGCGGAGCTCGCCTTTTGCAAGTACCGCAAAGACCCGGCGATAGAGAAAGAGCGCGCCCTTCAAGAGCTGAAAGAGACGATTCGGATCGACAGACAAGCGGGGCTCGCGATGTATTACGCCGGGACGATCTGCGGCGAGTCCGGCGACTTC
>JAJCXL010000297.1 GCA_029263435.1 Acidobacteriota bacterium
CACGGACGCGCGGATGTGTCGGCTAAACCGGTTCATCTCAACCGAGCGCCGTCCGGGGATCGTTGAGATAGAGCGCGAGGTCGGACATCAGCCGGCCCCCCACGACGAGCACCGCGGAGCACATGACACCACCGATGACGACGTGGACGTCTCGCGCGCGGATGGCGTCGAGCAGGAGAGGTCCCAAGCCCGGCCATCCCATGATGACCTCGACGATGAACGACCCACTGAGAAGAGATGCGACCGACAAGCTCGCCAGCGCAAGCAGTGGACCGGCCGCGGGTCGAAGCAAGTGGTGCACGACGAGCCTCAGCTCCGAGATCCCGGACGCCCGCGCTCGTGCCACGTGAGGCTCGGAGCTGACCTGCTCGACCGCGGCCCGCACGTGACGGCTCAGCACCGACGCGGCCGGAAGTGCGAGAACCGCGACCGGAAGCAGGAGATGCCACGCCACGTCGCCCGCTCGAGCAGCAAGCGGGAGTGCGCTCGTCCCTGTCGACGACATGCCCCCAATGGGAAACATCCCGGATGCCTCAGCGACGACCAATGCCGCGAGCGCCAGGACGAGCTCCGGCACGGCGAGCGTGACGGAAGTCGTGAGATCGAGCCAGGGTGACCAGGCGTTGTTCCGCAACGCCCAGTAGACGCCGACCGGAAGGGCAACCGCCCAAGCGAGCCCGCTCGCGACGACCGCCAACAGAAGTGTGTTTCCGAGTCTCTCTAGAATGAGCGGCGCGGCCGCAGTTCCGTATGCGAAGGAATAGCCCCAGCTACCGTCCAGCACCGCGTTGAGCCACAGGAGATAGCGCGCGCCGATAGGGCGATCGAGCCCGTAGCGAACCCTCATCGCGTCGAGGGTCTCGTCGGAGATGCGAGGATCGAGCCGCATTTGGTCGACGTAGTCACCCGGAGCGAGCTCGAGGAACAAAAAGGCAAGAACGGACACCGCGCCGAGCGTCACGACAGCGTGAAGAACCCGCCGGAGAGCTAGCTCGAGGCCGTGCCGTAGCGAGCTCGTAGCTTTCGCCTCATGATCTTGTTCGACGCGGTACGGGGAAGCTCTTCGATCGGAACGACGTCCGCGACTTTGAACAGTGGGTTGAGCCGGGTCGCAACGAGACGCGCGAGAGCTCCCTGGAGGTCCTCGATGGGATCGCTCCCCCCAGACGGGTCCACCACGACGAACAACACGAGCACCTCCGCGCCTTCGCCGGAGGGTTGAACACCGATGGCCGCACTCTCGAACACGCTCGGATGGCCGTTGACGACGGTCTCAATCTCGATACTGCTGACTTTGATCCCGCCGAGATTCATCGTGTCATCGGCACGTCCGGACGCTTTGAAGTAACCCTGCGAGAGCCGCGTTATCTGATCTCCGTGCCTTCGGAGCACTTCGCCATTCGGGCCGGTGGGACACCCCGCGTAATAGACCTCGTCGTGGTCTCGGTTCAATAGGGACTGCGAGAGCCCGAGCGCCGGAGGCACGAGGAACAGCTCACCCATGGTCTCTTCCGGCACCGGTCGATGGGCCTCGTCCAACACGACGACATCGATCCCGAGCGCCGGGGTCGAGAACGTGCTCGGAGAGACCGGCCGGAGTGTCGTGCCGGCCAGGTGTCCGCCGCCGATCTCAGTCCCTCCCAAATACTCGATGACGGGCGCTCGATAGTCGCAAACGCTCATGAGCCAGAGATAGTCGTCGACGTTGGACGCTTCTCCCGTCGAGCTGAACAAGCGCGCGTCCGGCCAGCACCCCGGGGTCAATGTTTCCGCGGCTCGAAAGCCTCGAACGATCGATGGTACGAGCCCCAAGATCGTCACCCGGGAGTCGCGGACGAACGTCTTGAAACCGTCGCCGGCCGGGGCCCCTTCGTAGAGCGCCATCGTGGCACCGTTCACGAGGCTCGCATAGATCAACCACGGCCCCATCATCCATCCCACGTTGGTCGGCCAGCACAAGACGTCGCCCTTGCGGACGTCTTGATGAAGGTGAGCGTCCATGGCAGCTTTCAACGGCGCGAGCTGTGTCCAAGGAATGGCTTTGGGGTCTCCCGTGGTCCCGGAAGAGAACAACACGTTCGTGACCTGGTCGGGTCCGGAAATGAAAGGCGGCGTCGGCTCGACACCGTCGAGAAAATCATCCCAGGAGAGATCGCCGGGCTCGAGCTCGGCAGGCTCGATAACGATCGCCGTCGGAGCTTCCTCCGCGTTCTCTAAAAGCTGAACCGCCTCACGCAACTTGTCGTAGAGACGGATCGTCCGACCTGCCCGAACGTAGCTCGAGACGGTGACGACGCCTCGCGCCCTCGCCAAGTGCATGCGGCGGAAGACTTGTTCGGCTCCGAAGCTGTCCGCGATGGACACCACGCGACAACCCGCCCGGACGATGCCCAGATAGGCGATGACGCAAGCCGGGGTCATCGGCATGTACAACGCCACCGCGTCGTCGGGCTGAAATCCTGCTCGCGTCAAACCCGCCGCGAAACGAAAGGTGTCTCGTTCCAGGGCTCCCACCGTGATCGACTCGATGTCCTCCGTACCTTCACGCCCGAACGTCACCGCGACGGTGTCGGACGAAGCGTTGAAGCAACTCTGTGTCACGTTGAGCCGAGCGCCGGGAAGCCACCGCGGATCCGTGGGGCCGCGGCTCTCATCCAAGATCCGCTCTGGAGGCTCGGCGAAGACGATGCCCAAGCGCGCCAGCACCCGCTGCCAAAACTCTTCTTTGTGCTCGACGCTGAAGCGGTGGAGCGCGGAGAACCGATCGACGCCGATCGCGTCCATCAACTTCGCCGCGTTCGAGTTGTGCTGGGCGTCGTCGTCCGGCCACCAAACGGGAGGAGGCCCCTCGCTCTCGGGCCAATCGACCTGGAGCTCGCGAAAGATCCGCCGATGCTCGGAGAACGGAGGCCGATGCCCTACGCCGAGTGAAGAAACGAAGCTCTTCCAGTCGTGCTCCGGGGTAGGTTTCGTCATTGAAACTCGCCCGCGGATCATACTTCGCGCGGAGGGGGAAGTGGTAAAGTAGCTCATTCCCATGGCAGAGACTCGCTCCTATGACGCCGTCGTGATCGGCACCGGTCAGGGCGGCAAGCCGCTCGCGAAAAGCCTCGCGGAGTCGGGACTCCGGACGGCGATTGTCGAGCGCGACGAGAAGATTGGCGGCAGCTGCATCGTCTACGGCTGTACCCCAACCAAAACGATGGTCGCGAGCGCAAGAGTCGCTCACCTCGCGCGCCGCGGGCCGGAGTTCGGAGTCCGCACCGGCGAGCTCGCGGTCGATCTCGCCCGAGTGCGCAAGCGCAAGCGCGACATCGTCGACATGTTCAGCGGCGGCGCTCGAAAAGGCCTCGAACGGCAAGACGGCCTCGACCTCATTGCCGGTGAAGCGCGCCTGCTCGGGCCCGAGCGAATCGGTGTCGGAGACGATCTAGAGCTCGAGAGCCCCAAGATCTTCATCAACACCGGTACTCGACCCGCCGTTCCCAACGTGCCCGGGCTCGCGGATGTGTCTTTCCTGACCTCCGGCTCCGTGATGGAGCTCGACGCCGTGCCGGAGCATCTCCTCGTTATTGGCGGCGGGTATATCGGTCTCGAGTTCGGGCAGATGTTTCGACGCTTCGGTAGTCGCGTCACCATCCTCCAGCGAGCATCTCAGCTCGTTCCACGCGAGGATGAAGACGTCGCGGAAGCGATCTTGGAGATTCTTGCTGAAGACGGTATCGACGTGCTCCTCTCCTCGACGCTCGTGAGCATCGCGAGAGACGGCGAGGGCGCGACCCGTGCTCGGATAAGAACACCGGACGGCGAGCACGATCGCGTGGTCTCGGAAGTGCTGGTGGCGGCGGGGCGCAGCCCGAACAGCGACCGGCTGAACCCGGACGCGGTTGGGCTCGAGCTCGACGAGCGCGGCTTCATCGTCGCGAATGAGCGACTCGAGACCAACGTTCCCGGAATTTGGGTCCTCGGAGACGTCAAGGGTGGCCCGGCGTTTACCCACATCTCCTACGACGACTTTCGAATCCTCGAGTCGAATCTGTTGCATGACGGCAACCGAACGACGCGGGATCGGCTCGTCCCTTACACGCTGTTCACCGATCCCGAGCTTGGCCGGGTCGGGATGTCGGAGAAAGAGGCTCGCGAGCGCGACGTGCCGCATCGGGTGGCCAAGCTACCCATGACCCATGTCGCCCGCGCACTGGAGATGGATGAGACCCGCGGCTTCATGAAAGCCCTCGTGTCCCCCGACTCCAAGAAGATTCTGGGCTGCGCGATCCTGAGTGTCGCCGGCGGCGAGATCATGTCGGTTCTCCAGGTCGCGATGATGGGCGGACTTCCCTACACCGACATCAAAGACGGCGTCTTCGCGCATCCGACATTCTCCGAGTCCCTCAATAACCTCTTCATGCGCCTCGACCGCTAGCTCGCCGCCCGAGCGGAGGCCGAGCGGCACCCAAGTCAATCTGCCGCGACCTCGGCGCGAATGCGCCGAGACCACGCAGGCGCGGGGGTGGGGTCTCAGAGGCTCGGCTGCATCTACGAGACGATGCTCCCGCGAGCGGCCCACACACCTCACCTGGCGCGAGCCGAGCGGCACCCCGAGACATCTGCCGCGACCCGAGCGGCACCCGAGTCAGCTGCCGCGACCTCGGCGCGAGTGCGCCGAGACCACGCAGGCGCGGGGGTGGGGTCCCCGCGCCATTACACACCATGTGAAGCCGTACATAGACGGGCGGTGCCCTAGGTCGAGACAATGGACTTCGAGCATCGAGCGGTGACCGCAAGCCCGCGCGTCGCCTGGGCTCGAGTCGTGGGGACGGGAGGCACCAGGAATGAACGTTTCGTTGGGGCATAATGAGCAGCGTGACCGAAAGCGTTTCCAGCCAAACGCTAGTGGAGCTCATGGTTGCCTACCAGAGCGGCGAGCTCGAAGCCTTCGAGAACCTGTACGGGCTCTTATCGCCGAAGCTCTTCGGCTACCTCTCGTCGCTGACGTGGGACCCGGGTCGCGCCGAAGATCTCGTTCAGGAAACGTTTCTTCAGATCCATCGCTCCCGCCACACCTACATCCCGCAACGACCGGTACAGCCTTGGGCCTTCGCGATCGCTCGGCACGTCTACTTGATGGATCGTCGAGCCCGGGCGCGTCGGCGCCGGATCGAGAGCGAGCAGCTCGACGAGCTCGTCGAGATTCCGGTGCCATCATTCATGGCCCAGCTCGGCACCCGGAGCGAGCTCCAAAGAGCCCTCGCCGGACTCGCCGACGATCGTCGAGAGGCGGTGCTCCTCCACCACGTGTGGGGTTTCAGCTTCGGCGAGATCGGCGCGATGCTGGGGATTCGGGCAGGTACGGCGAAGCTCCGCGCACACCGCGCCATTCACGCTTTGCGCGAAAACCTGTCAGTCGGTACCGCGACGGAGAAAGAGGAGGAGACACGTGAGCCGAGATAGCGGCTTCGAGCGAGTGAGGCGCGAGGTCGCCTCGAATCTCGTGCCGGTAACCCCGCTGCGTTCGCCATGGAAGACGGCGCTCGTGGCCCTACCTCTCGTCGTGGCCACGTTGAGCCTCGTCCTCGTTTACTTCGGCCTACGCTCCGACGCGGAGGCGATCGGTCCGTGGCCGCTTTGGGGTCCGGCGACGCTGATGATCCTCGCCGCCTATGGCGCGCTGGTCATGGCCCTCGCGCAGCGCTCGCCCGAAACGACCGTGAGCTGGGTCTGGTGGACGGCCCTTCCGGTCGCCGTCGTCGGGCTTCAGCTAGGCGGTGCCTACTGGACCTACTTGCAAAGCCAACCCCCGCTCGCCGGCGGCCAAAGCGAAGCGATGTGCTTTTGGCGAGTCTCGCTGTTGGGGCTCCCGTCGGTGCTCATCGTGCTGTGGCTGCTGTCTCGCGGCTTTCCACTTCGACCGAAGGTGGCGGCGCTGACCGCGGGAACCGCCGGCGGGGTACTGGCTGAAGGGATTTATCGTCTTCACTGCGGTCTATCCCACCCGAGCCACATCGTGACCTGGCACACAGGGGCCGTCCTCGTCATGGGACTACTGGGCTTGCTCACCGGTTTGTGGTGGGAGCGGCGACGTCTCGATGCCTGGCCCGAGCGCGCGCAAGGCTGACCCTACGTAAGCGTGGCCTTCCCGCCTGCCCTGACTTCCTCCGGAGTGCTAAGATCTCTTTCGAGCCGCGCGTAGAATCTTCGTGGCAGGAGGTGTCTCGTGTTTCATAAGTACAAAGCCGATGTCCCGTCGAACGACGTGACCCCCGAATCCGTGTTCGTCGACCGACGACGCTTCCTCGCCACTCTGGGAGCCGGGCTCGTGACCAGTCGATGTCTCAGCGCCACTCCGCAGGACGAGGCCGCTCTCCTGACGCCACCCTACGAGAATGATCGCGTGTTCCCGGCCAAGGTGAATGCCTCGTTCAAGGTACCGGAGGCCATCGCAAGAAAAGAGCTGACCGCGAGAAAAGAGGCGGCTTTGCACAACAATTTCTACGAGTTTCTTCCCGGTCGCGGAGGACCGGTGTGGGAGCACACCGGCGACTATGAAGTCGACCCCTGGAAAGTCGAGATCGAAGGAGAGTGCGACAAGCCCACCACGCTCGATCTAGACGACCTCCTCGCATTCGATCAAGAAGAGCGTATCTATCACTTTCGTTGCGTCGAACGTTGGGCGATGAACGTCCCGTGGACCGGCTTTCCGCTCGCGAAGCTCCTCGCACGCGTCGAGCCCAAGAGCACCGCACGCTACGTGCGTTTTACGAGCGTACTCGCACGCGACCAGATGCCGGGCGTGCGGGAAGCGGACTGGTATCCCTGGCCCTATCAAGAAGCTCTTCGCATGGATGAAGCCATGAACGAGCTCGCGTTCATGGTGACGGGTGTCTACGGAAAACCGCTCCTCAAGCAACATGGAGCACCGATTCGACTCGCGGTGCCCTGGAAGTACGGCTACAAGAATCCGAAAGCCATCGTCAAGATCGAGCTCCTGGCGCGTGAGCCCAAGACTTTCTGGCAAATTCAGCCCCACGAGTACGGCTTCATCTCGAACGTCAACCCGTTCATCCCTCATCCTCGTTGGAGCCAAGCCGAGTCGTTCTGGCTCGAAGACCGAGAGCCGTTTCAGACTCCCATCTTCAACGGCTACGGCGAATACGTGGCGAAGCTCTATCCAGACGAGCCGATGGAGACGCAAAAACCGCTGCGCCCGGGACAAACCGCGCGTTAGTCGACCGAGTCTCTCGAATTCCAAAGACCTCTCTATCGGTCTGAGCGTCGCCGTTTTCACGAAATAACATCCAAGCCCGTAACTTTCGGGTCCTCTCCGGCAAATTACATAAGTGATTGTTGGAAAAGCATCGATTCGGAGAGACGGATGAAACGACGACCGAAAATTCAACTCAATGAGTTCACCCTCTTCGAGGACACCGCCCCGGAGTGCATCGAAGAGCTCGAAGCCGCGTCCCAACTCCGGACGATGGAGAAGGGGCGGCTGCTCTACCTCCCCGGCGACCCGTCCAACGCGGTCTTCTTGCTCGCTTCCGGGAGGGTCAAGATCGCACGGCTCTCGGATCACGGCAAAGAGCTCATTCTGTCGATCCTGGAGCCGGGAGATTTATTCGGAGAGACCGGAGTCCTCGAGGACAAACCGCGGCATTGCGTCGCAGAGGTGCTCGAGCCCGGAGAGATCGTCACGATCTCGGCCCGTGGGTTTCGGCGCGCGCTCGAACGAGACGCTGCTCTATTGATGAAGCTCACGCAATATATCGGCCGCCGGCAGACCCTTCTCGAAACGCGCTTGATGGACATGGTCTACAAGAACGCCCCCCAGCGGCTCGCGGAGCTTCTCATTCAGCTCAGTGAGAGCTACGGCGTACGAGACAGCCGCGGCATTCTCCTTCGCATCAAATTGAGCCAGTCCGCGCTGGGCAACTTACTCGGTGTCAGTCGCGAGATCGTCAACCACACGTTCTCCGGCTTGAGACGGAGCGGGGTGATCGCGATCGCCGAAGGCAGGGTCATCATCCAAAACCCCGATGCGCTCGCAGCGCTCGCAGCCTAGCGGCCCGTGGTGAAAGCGCGGCTGCATTCGAGGGGCGATGCATCCCGGCTGACTGCGTTGCTCCGCCCTCAAATATGCCCAGTATTCTCGAGCAGTCGCCGAGTCGCGCCTTGTCAGCCGGGCGCCTCGCCCCTCTCGCTGCGACGCCCCACTTTCCCCACGGACTGCTAGCCGCTCCTACGGAGCCATCCGACTTCGCTTCTGCTAAACTCCGGGCATGCTCTGGGCTCGGGTCGGCGCGATCTTCATGCTCCTCGCCGTAGGTCTCGGCGCGTTCGGCGCGCATGCTCTCAAAACTCGCCTATCTACGGAGATGCTCACGGTGTTCGAGACCGGAGTGCGCTATCACGTCTATCACGCGCTCGGCCTCTTCGCGGTGGCCTGGATCGCGGACAAACATCCCGGTCACCTCGCACAGCTTTCGGGCTGGGCGCTGACGCTGGGGATCTTGATCTTCTCCGGTAGCCTCTATCTCCTGAGCATGACCGGGACCCGCTGGCTAGGAGCCATTACGCCCATCGGGGGCCTGCTATTTCTCGTGGGTTGGGTCTTGTTTTTTCTCGCTATTTCTCAGTAGCGCCATGTCAGAGACCGCAACTATTCCCGAGGTCATCTATGTCGGGGACCCGCTGTGCTCGTGGTGTTGGGGCTTCGCGCCCTCGCTGTCGAAGCTACGCGAGAGTCACCCAGAGCGTTTTCACTACCGCCTCATGGTCGGTGGGTTGCGGACGGGGGCAAACGCCCAGCCGCTCACGGACGAGCTTCGCGCCTACCTCGCCTCCGCGTGGAGACAGGTCGAGCAGAGCTCGGCTCAGCCTTTCGATCACACGTTTCTTCGACGGGCGGACTTCATCTACGATACCGAGCCCGCGTGTCGGGCGGTCGTCACCGCGCGCAGACTCGCCCCCGCCAAAGTCTTCGATTACAACGAAGCGCTCCAAGGAGCGTTCTACCAGCACGGCCTCGACCCCACCAAGGTCGAGACCTTTGTCGGGATCGCGAGAGAGCTCGAGCTCGACGAGAAACAGTTCGAGGCCGGCTTTCACTCGGAAGAGGTATCGCTCGAGACCCAGCAAGACTTCGACCGCGCGCGCGAGCTTGGCGTTCACGGTTTTCCGGCCTTGCTCGTGCGAGACGGGGCGAGCGTCACCGGTGTCACTCGCGGGTTCCTCCCGCCGGATCGTCTGATCGACGCGCTGGCTCCGTGGCTGTCATGAGCGACGAGAGCTTCCAGTCCTACTACCCCGAGTCGACCCAGCATTGCTATGGCTGCGGCACTCTCAATCCGAAAGGCCTGCACATCGAAAGCTTTTGGGAGGGCGAAGACACCGTCTGTCGTTTCACGCCGGAGCCGTACCACACCGCCGTCCCCGGCTACGTCTATGGCGGCCTCATCGCATCGCTCATCGATTGCCACTCGACCGGCTCCGCGACGGCCGCCGCTTATCGTGACAGCGGGCGCGAGCTCGGTAGCGACCCACCTCTTCGCTTCGTGACAGGCTCCTTGCACGTGGACTATCTCAAACCCACCCCTCTCGGGGTCCCCCTGGTCGTGCGCGGCACGATTCACGAGATACGAGGGCGAGTCGTGGTGGTGCGCTCCTCGCTGTCCGCGGAAAGCATCACCTGCGCGACCGGTGAAGTCGTCGCGGTACGCATGCCTGACGATTGGCTCGAATCGCTCACTCGCCCACCCTCCGGATAAGCCGATGAACACCCTCGTCGAGCTCATCCCGGAGCTTCGAAAGCTCGGGAGGCGCGAGGCGGTGTCTTATTCGAATGGCTACCGCACCCGACGGTGGACGTATCGAGATCTCTACAGGCATATCGTCGGTGTCGCCGCC
>JAJCXL010000298.1 GCA_029263435.1 Acidobacteriota bacterium
CCGCGCGAGGCGCGTTCATCCGATCCTCCGGCGGCGGACGGCCTTCGATCTGAAGGCCCGTCATGAAGCGATCTCCGTCGAGCGGCAAGGTGTTCGTCACGCCGACCGCGCGCACGCCCGGAAGGCTCTCGAGCTCCTCCCGAAGTCGATCATAGAACGCGTTTTGAGACGTCGCAGACGCATATTTCGTCGTCGGCAAGTTCAGACGAAACGTGAGGACGTCCGCGGGCTCGTAGCCGGGGTCGACGCTCGCAAGGGTTTGAAAGCTCCGGAGCATCAAGCCCGCCGCTACGAAAAGCATGAGCGCCAACGCGACTTCGGCGACCGCCAGCGTGTTTCGGAGCAAGACGCTCGAGCTCCCCTGACCTCCGTCACCGGCGGCGCCCTTCAACCCCGAGACGACGTCCGTCCGGGACGAGCGAAATGCCGGCACTGCTCCGACGAGAAGCGCGGTCACGAGCGCGACACCAAAGTTGAAGAGAAGGACCGTGGAGTCGATGATCACGCCATCGAGCTGCGGGAGCTCCGCGGGCCGGAGCAAACGAAGCATCCGCACACCCCAATAGGCAAGGAGCGACCCCAGAGCGCCGCCGACGAGTCCGAAGGTCAAGCTTTCGACGAGAAGCCGCCCGACGAGTCGCTTTCTCCCCGCCCCCATCGCGACCCGCACGGCCAAATCGCGCTCGCGCCCCCTGGCCCGCACGAGAAAGAGATTCGCGACATTGGCGCAGGCGATGAGGAGCACCAAGCCGACCGCGATCGACAAGATCACGAGCTGGGTTCGAACCGGGCGCACGAGCTGCTCGTGCATCGAGGTCAAGTGGATGGTGACCCCTTCATCGACGCGGCTCGCCATCTCGCTGGTTCCTCGCAAGTTGACGAGAAAGGCCTCCGCCGACGCTTCCGCGGCCTCCCGACTCACGCCAGGCTTGAGCTTCGCAATGACCGGCACGAGCTCGATCCGCACCATGCCGGGTGTCGCCGCCACCACCGGCTCCATCGGAAGCGGCACCCAAAACTCGGTCGCCCGGTCCGGGAATCGAAACGACGGCGGCATGACGCCAATGACGTCATAGCGCAGCCCGTCGAGCAGGAGCGAGTCCCCCACCAACGTCTCTTCAGCGCCGAAGCTACGCTGCCAGAGATCGTGAGACAACACGATCACCCGGTCCTTCCCCGGAACTTCCTCTTCGGCGGTGAAGTACCGGCCTCGCGCGGGAGCGACGCCTAACATGGAGAAGAGCGCGGGCGAGACTTGCTGTCCCTCGATCCGGCGAGGCTCATCGCCACCGGTCAGGTTGAAGCTCGCGTCTCCGAACGCCGCCATGCCCTCGAAGACGTCGTTGTCCTCTCGCCACGCGCTGAAGTGATCCAGCGTAAATGCGGCCATCTGCTCCGCATCCGCGCCCATGCGCGGCCGGGCTTCCCACACCCTCACGAGAGCACGGGGGTCCTCATATGGCAGAGAGCGATACAACACTCCATGGACGACGCTGAAGATCGCCGTGTTCATTCCTATCCCGAGCGCGAGCGGGATGAGCACCATGGCGGCAAAGCCCGGCCGCGCCCACAAGCCTCGGAGGGCGTGCTTGAAGTCCGTCAGGAGTGTTTCCATAGACTTATTAATGCGCGAGGCAGATTTTCGTTCCCCGGTAACTCAGTTCTCCTGGCTCAAGAGACAAAAAACCCCGAACACTTTGACGTCGAGGGATCCATGCGAGACGATCAACCATGGTCCTGCTCACGGTGGCGGCTGCCCTCTCGTTTTACGCGCCTCCGCTCGTCAACCCGGCTACCTATCTTTCACCGAGCCAAGTCTACCAGCTCGACGTCGACCCGACGGAGCCCGACGGAAGCGGGGCCGCGCGCTACCGGCTCACGCACCGCGGCTCGGTCGCTTGGGAAAGCGAGCTTCCCTTCACGTGGTACGACGCCGTGGTCACCGATGATGGGGTCGCGGCCGGAGTCGCCTACTCTCGCGGAATCATGGGCGGCCCCTACGGCGAGGAGGACGGGGACCTTCGCTTCGTCGTGCTCGACCCCACCGGAGAGGTTCGGTTCGAACGCACGGAAACGAGAACCGAGTCGAGGGCCATGCACTCCCAACCCGTCCCGCAAAGCCGTGGAGTTTTACTGGACACTTCGAACGGACGGGTCGTCCTGCGTTGGGTGTCCGACGGCGACGGCAAAGAAGAATGGTTCGTCTACGATGTCGAGTCCGGAGAAACGCGCGCGAGCATCGACCCGATAACGATCGTCGACGGACACCTCATCGATATTCGTGCCCTCCCCGGCAAGCCCTACTTTCTCGCGCATTGGGGCGTGACGACCGGGTCCCGGTTCGTCTTGCTGAGCCACGCCCTCGAGGCGGCGTGGCAGCACTCTGTCGAATCCGAGCCGACGGGTCCGTCGGCGCGGATCGCGAGTGTCGATTCCAGCGGGTTCAGCATCGAACATCCGAGCACCAGCACCGTGACCGTATTCGAAGTAACGCCCACCGCGGGAGCACCTGTCGTGCTCGAATCCGATCATCGACCGATGGAGGAAGCGACCGACGCGCTGACCTCCGTGCCTGAGGTATCGCTATCCCGCATCGGTGCGGTCGCGCTCGGACGCGGCGCAAGTGACGAAGTCGTGCGGCAGGTCTTCTCCTTCGATATCGACGCCCGGGGGCGATTCGGCTTTGCGCAATGCGCTTCTGGATCCGCGCTGGTCCTCGTCGACACGGATGGACGAGAGCTAGCCCGGAGCGCACTGGATTTGCCGAGGGGGGTCGGTTGCCCGCACGTCGCTTGGCTACGAGGAGACGTATGGGCGCTGGCCTTGGCTGATGCGGAGAACGCCGCTGGAAGTGTCCTCGCGGTCGACATGACGAGTGGACGGACACGAGTCCTCGCGGAGCTCCAAGGCAGCTATACGACCTCATTTCGGAGCGGAGGGGGCGATGGACTGTTCGTGCTCCAGCCGCTCGAGCACCAGCTCCAGATGCTCGACGTCGGGGGAACGGAGACTCTTCGTCTTCCAACCGGGAACTACGAGGATGAGCGGGCACTGTTCAGCCCCGAGGATGTATCGTCGCTACCCGGCGGAGGATTCGCGGTCGTGGACAACCTCCGCCACGTCATTCAACTCTTCAGTGCGACGGGCTCCTACATCCGGCGGATCGAGCTCGAAGCATCGCTAGGTCACGCGCCGCACTACCCGGCCGAAATTGCGGTGTCGCCGAGTGGGACCTTCGCGGTTTGGGACTTTGGCGCGAAGAAGCCGCTATTGCTCCTCGACGCAGGCGGAGTCCTCGTCTCCGAGCACGCTCCCACGTTCGAGGACGGGCGCCAAACCGGCAGGTTGCGGTCCCTGCGCTTTGCGCCGGATGGCGCGCTCTGGGCAAGCGATGGAGCCGCTCTTCTCGAGGTGGATGCGGACGGCATCGTTCGCAGGGTCGTTGGAAGTCCACCCACCGCGAACGAGCTCACCGAGATCGGATCGACGGGCCGCGATCGACACGGCAATTACTATCTCTTGGACAGAAGAACGGGCTCGCTCCACGTCTACGACGCAGAGGGAGCGTATTCCCATCGATGCGACCCCGCCCCCAACGACTTCGACGACCACGTGGACTTCGCACGGGTGACCATCTCGGGTGACGGGACCGTCTACCTCGCGAACGAGGCGAAAGACAGCTACCTCGTATTCGACGCCACCGGCCGGCGGATGGACGAGCGGACTCAGAATATCGATACGATCGCTGAAGACTGGTACGCCCATCCGGAGGGTCAAGACCTGTGGATCACCACCATGGACGAGCTCTACCTGACGGATGCTAACGGAGCCGTACTCCAGCGGGTGCGAAGGCACAGCGATCGAACTTGGCTCGATGCGCCGAGAGCCGCCGCGGTGGCAAGCGACGGACGGGTTGCGCTTCTGACGGGGACTTCAAGCTTCGTCGAGCACGGCACGAAGCTCGGCATGTTCAATACCGACGGCAGTGCAGCGTGGACGCGGTCATTCCCGACGCTCGCCCCTTTCGCAGCGATCGCGTTCGACGCCGACGCCCTCGTCATTGGGATGGAGGACCGACTTTATCTCATTGACGGCGACGGAGATGCCCTCGCTAGGCTGCTGCCCGATGTCGACTACGACCAGGGTCGCTTCGATCTCTTCCTGGTGGCACACGGAGATGAGCTGCAACTGTTGAGCCGTGATGAACGAACCGTGTACCGCTACGACCTGACCGGGCTACATTGAAACGCGCGCGTATCAGCCGCTTCGACCCACCTCACTTCGGGTAACTCTGGAGGAGGCCTTCCTCCTTCATCACTTTCTCGATGCCGTCGATGTCCATCGGCAAGAACGCGGACAGGTTCTCAGCGCCATCCTCGGTGATCAGGATGACGTCTTCGAGCCGGATGTAGATCCTCTCTTCCGGCACCCGAAATTGCGGCTCGATGGTGAACACCATTCCCGGGACGAGGCTTCCGTCGTGCACCCCGACATCGTGGACGGCCATGCCCACCCCGTGGCCGAGACTCGCCGGGGTGCGCTCGGCGCGGCACTTATAGGCGGCGACGAATCTCTCGGCGGCGTCTCTATAAATCGGCTTGGTGAACTTCCAATCCGCCAGGATCCGGTCCATCTTCGTCGCGGCGTTTTTCATGATGGCGTTGACGTCGCCCGGCTGGATCGATTCGAGAATGGCCTTGTAATACGCGAGATAAAAGCCGTAGAGATCGCGCTGCCACTCATTGAACGTTCCGTTCACGGGCCACATGCGGGTGACGTCGCTCGTGTAATAGCCCACGTCCGGCGCGTAGTCCATGAGCAAGAAATCGCCGTCGACGAGGCGTCTCTTGCCGTGATGATAATGCGGATACCAAGCGTTCTCGCCCGAGGCGATGAGCGAGTAGTAGCCATCGGCTTGGGCCCCGCCTCGATAGAAGATGAACTTGGCCACCGCGTCCAGCTCGTACTCCATCATGCCCGCTTTCGTGGAGCGCATCGACTCGAGGATCGCGAAGCCGGAGAGTCGGGTCGCTTCACGGATGAGCTCGATCTCGCGGGGGGATTTAACGAGCCGAAGCTGGTCGAGCACCGGCGAGAGGTCTTCGATCGAGAACTGCGGGAATCGTTCGGTAATACGAGTGATGAACTGCATGTCTCGCGATGGGCGGCCATCCCAGGGATCGCTCGCGATGTCAGAGGCCCCGCGGGTCGCGAGGTCTCGGCTCATCGCCGCTCCCTCAGACGGCCGAAACGAGACATAGACCGCAGGCACGTTACCGCCCCAAGCGAACCGGGCAAGGTGCTCGCTCAATAGCTCGGCACCGTACACCGCGTCGACCCCGGTGAGCTCACGGGTCATCTCATCGTCCTCGGCCGACAAGAGCTTGCCCTCGCTCGACTCGCGGGCCGGATTCCGGTGAGGCAAGTAGAGCCTCGCTTCGCGGCGGGTGCCGTCGAGGAGCAAATAGGCGTGCGGTGACTCGACCCCGGTCAAATAATAGAAATTATTCGTCTGACGGAACCGAATGTATCCGACCGGAGAGGCCGCGCCTTGCACGAGGGCGATCGCGTTCGGTCCGATCGCGTCGAGGACGCTTTCACGACGGGCTCGGAACTCTTCGGCGGGAAAGTCGTCCGTGAATAGAGGCACGTCCTGAGCGAGAGCGGAAGACGCCGCCAGGCAGATGAACAGCGTCAATAGTCTCGGCTTCGAACTGAGGGTCATTCCGTCACTCCGTTCGCGGGAATCTCGAGCTGGTCGCGATCGATCACCACACCTCCCTTGACGACACGATGAATTTTCTTGGTGTTGTCGATGTCGACCGTAGGGTCTGCATCGAGAAGCACGAAGTCTGCGAGCTTTCCGACCTCGATCGTTCCGAGATCTTTCTCCTTGCCCAAAAAAACGGCGCCGTTCGAGGTCGCGATCCGGATGGCGTGGAGTGGAGAGATGCCGCCCGCGACGAGAAGCTCGAGCTCTCGATGGACGGCGGGGCCGAGACTTTGGTCCGTGCCGAGAACGACCACGCCTCCGACCTCGTTCAACAAGCGGAGGTTGTCTTGCGCGATGGGCGTCATCACTTCCATCCACCGGGTCCAACGCCTTTCTTCCCACTCCCGACGGGTGACGGTGCGCAGCCGCTCGATCGTATCCGAGCTCAGCGTCGCTCGATAGAGCGGCTGATCGAGAAAACCCGGATCCGAGACGAGACGAGAGTAGCCGTCACCGATGGTCAGGGTCGAGACCTGGGGCACGCGCTTGACCGACATCAT
>JAJCXL010000299.1 GCA_029263435.1 Acidobacteriota bacterium
GAAAAGGCCGGCTACGTCCCCGGCGAAGAAATCTATCTCGCACTCGACGTCGCCGCGAGCGAGTTTCACGACGGCACCCGCTACGTGATGGAGAAGTCCGGGGGCGAGCAGCTCGAAGCGAAAGACCTCATCGAGCGCTACGCGGGTTGGGTCGACGCCTACCCCATCGTTTCGATCGAGGATGGCCTCGACGAGAACGACTGGGACGGATGGGCCGCGCTCACGAAAGCGCTTGGCGACAAGGTCCAGCTCGTCGGAGATGACTTGTTCGTCACCAATCAAACGCGCCTTCGCGAGGGGATCGAGCGATCGGTCGGCAACTCGATTCTGATCAAGGTGAATCAAATCGGCACCCTCACCGAGACGATGCAGGTGGTGGAGCTCGCGCACCGAAACGGCTATACGTCCATGGTCTCTCATCGCTCCGGCGAAACGGAAGACACCACCATTGCGGATCTCTCGGTCGCGACAGGAAGCGGGCAAATCAAGACCGGCTCCGCGAGCCGCAGCGATCGGGTCGCGAAGTACAACCAGTTGCTGCGTATCGAGGAGCTCTTGTTCGACGCGGCGGGTTTCGCGTCGGTCGACGCTTTCACCGCCCTCTCCGGCAGCGGTGGGCAGGAAGTAGAGTAGAGAGGACGAGGACGATTTCGCCGTGTCGAAGACTTACTCCTCGTCTACGGCGATCTTGAGCGAACGGAGGAATTTCTTGTCGAGGTTGCTCATGCGGAACTGAGCTTCCAGCGTCGTCGGGATTCCGGCGAGCTCATCCACTTCGGATTGATCCAGCTCGCCCACCGGTGCGAAAGCCAGTGTCGCTTGCAAGACGAGAGACAGCTCGTAGCCTTCATCGCGGATGCGACTCAAGCACTCTTCCACTTGAGGGGAGCTCGCGATCGCTTTCTCGATCCCTTTCTCGAGGTTCCGAACTAGTTGTTGAAGTTTCTCGTCGCCGTCGCTCACACATCTCCCCGCAAAAGGATCATTCCCCTAAGTAATCTTAGCAAATGGACTTAGCTACGACAATCAGCGGGCGCCGCGAGCGCTAGAGCAAGAGCGCCTCCACGTGGTCTTGCACATTCCAGTCGAACCCCACGCCAGGAAAGACGTCGACCCGAAGCTGATAGGTGGCGTCGATGATGGTCTTCTGACGGGCCCGGTCGCGCTGCACGAAGACGTTCCCCGCCCCGAGCAAGATCCCCCTATCTCGAGCGGCCTCCAAGACGCGTTGCTTGAGCTCGACACCGCTGTCCTGGATGGGTGAGTGGGCGATGACCTCGATCTCGTTCAAGAAATTGATCCGCATGGTGACGACGGGCGCGACTTGAAACACCGCGTAGACCACGACGAGCAGCACCGTGATCTCGAAAACGGAGCGGATGCGGATCGCACCCGCTTCGCTATTCGGCAACCTGTGTCTCTTCGTTCGCACGACCGGCCTCGCAATGTGGGGATTCTAATCGTGATTCCCGCGCGTGGGAAAGCGCTTTTTTCCCCGTGATATCGTCGACGAGGAACTTCGCACTCCCCACAACCGTTTAATCGACGACGCTCATGGCTGTCCTAACGACGAACGCGCTCACGGTCCGCTACGGCTCGAGGCGCGCGCTGTCCGCGCTCGAGCTCGAGGTCTCGTCCGGCATTACCGGACTGCTCGGGCAAAACGGTGCGGGCAAGAGCACGTTGCTCAAGACCCTCTTGGGGTTCATCGACCCGTCCGAAGGGGGCGCCCACGTTCTCGGCATCCCGGTGCGCGGCCGGCTTCACGATCTACGCCGCCGTCTCGGCTACTTCCCGGAACGCGCGGCCGTGCTCCCGGATCTGACGGCAGTCGCGGCCGTCGCCCTCGCGGGAGAGCTCGGTGGATTGAATCGAACCGACGCGCTCACTCGGGCACACGAGGTGTTGTGGTTCAGCGGTCTCGGCGAGGCGCGCTATCGCAAGGTCGAGGAGTTCTCGACCGGCATGCTGCAACGTACCAAGCTCGCGATGGCGCTCGTGCACGACCCCGAGCTCCTCCTCCTCGATGAGCCCACCAGCGGACTCGATCCCACCGGGCGCCGGCAGATGCTGGAGCTCATTCGGGAGGTCGGAGAAAAAGGCGTGTCCGTGCTCCTCTCCACGCATCTGCTCCACGACGTCGAGCAGGTCTGCGACGCGGTGGTTCTTCTCGACAAAGGCACTTTGGCGCTCCAGGGAGAGCTCGACGCGCTCCGACAACATCACGGCTGGATCTACGAGGTCCGCGTCCGAGAGGAAGCGCCCGGAGAGTTCAAGCGATCGCTGCAAGGGCGCGGGCTCGCCGTCGACGAGGAGCGTGATGGACTACTGAGGGTGACGTTTTCCCGCGAGCGCGAAGCCGACTTCGCGCCGGAGCGGGAACTTGACCTGCCTTCCGAGGCACCCACCAAGATGCTGTTCGAGGTAGCTCGAGCTACGAACGCCGAGATCCGCCACCTCCGAAAGTTCGAGAAGAGCTTGGAGGAGCACTTTCTCACCGCCATCACCCCCGACGGCGTCCCCGCCTGATGCCACTACACGATCTGTCCTACCAGCGCTTCGAAGGCGATCGGACCTCTCGCGGGGAACGCGTGCTCGCGATCGCGCGGTCGAGCCTCTCGTTGCTCATCAAGAAGCGATCGTTTCTTCTGCTCTTGGGCGTGTGCTGGATTCCCGCCATCGTGCGGGCGGTTTTGATTTACGTGGCACGCCAGTTTCCTCAGGCGGGCGAGGTCATCACCGTCGACGCCCAGCTTTGGCGTCAGTTTCTCGAGCAGCAGGTCGTTCTTCTACCGGTTTTGCTGGTCGCGCTCTACACCGGCGCGTCCGCCATCGCCACGGACGTGGCCTCGGGAGCGGTGGTCATCTATCTCTCGAAGCCGGTCTCGCGTGTGGACTACGTCGCGGGCAAGGCGATTCCGGTCTTGGCGGCTCTCGTCTGCGTCACGCTCGTGCCCGCGCTGGCGCTTCTGGGGGTGCATTTCTCTATCTCGGAAGACATGTCCCTCATTCGAGACTCGCCGATGCTTCCGTTGTCGATCGT
>JAJCXL010000300.1 GCA_029263435.1 Acidobacteriota bacterium
GGACACCGGAATGAAGACTTTGTAGCCCACGCCGGAGACGAGAATCACGACGTGGTCCGGAGCCTTTTCCTTCAGCGCGCCGGTGAGAAAAGAGATCACGAAGTGGCTTCGACCTTCGCCTGGTAACGCAGTTGATGGGCATGGCACAAGGCGACGGCGAGAGCGTCGGAAGCGTCGTGCGAGGCGGGCGGCGCGTCGAGCGCTAGCAAGACCGCGACCATTTTTTGAACTTGAGACTTGTCGGCACGCCCATAGCCGACCACTGCCTGCTTGACCTCGAGAGGCGCGTATTCTCGCACCGGCATCCCTCGCGTGACGCCGGACAAAAGCACCACTCCGCGGACATGGCCTAGCGTCAGTGCGCTCTTCACGTTCAAAGCGAAGAACAAGCTCTCGACGACCATTTCGTCCGGCGAGCACGTTTCCATGACCTCGGTGAGCCCCGCGTGTATGCAGTGAAGCTTTTCCGCGAACGTGTCTTTCGGACGGGTGCGAACGACCCCCTGGCTCACCAGTCGATGATGAGTCCCGTCGGTGTCGATCACCCCGTAGCCGGTCGCCTTCGAGCCAGGGTCGATCCCGACAATCCTCATCGCTGAAGACGAACTACTGGGACGGGGCACTACGACATCGCCGCTTCGATCTCGTGCTCTTCGATATCGAAATTAGCCCACACGGCCGTGAGATCTTCGTGATCTTCGAGACACTCCATCAGCTTCAGCATTTGCTTCGCTTGCTTGCCTTCGAGCTTCACGCTCGTTTGCGGGATCATCGCAATCTCTTCATCGGAGATCTCGAAGCCGCCGGCCTTGAGCGCCTTTCCAACCGCCTCGAAACCATCAGAGGTCGTGAAGACCTCCCAGTCGCCGCCGTCCTCGCTGATATCTTCCGCGCCCGCCTCGAGTGCGACTTCGAACAGGGATTCTTCATCAGTGCCTTCGCGCGGCACGATGAAGTAGCCCTTCTTGTCGAACATCCAGTTGACCGAGCCGGACTCGCCGAGATTCCCGCCATACTTGGAGAAGAAATGCCGGACCTCGCCCACGGTGCGGTTCTTGTTGTCGGTCGTGGCTTCGATGAAAACGGCTACCCCTCCGGGCCCGTAACCCTCGTATTGGACCTCTTCGAGGTTGTAGCCCTCGAGCTCTCCCGTGCCTTTCTTGACCGCGCGCTCGATGTTGTCCTTCGGCATGTTCGCCGCTTTGGCCTTGTCGATAGCGAGACGGAGTCGAGGGTTGAACTCGATGTCACCGCCGCCCAAGCGAGCCGCCACGGTGATTTCCTTGATGATGCCGGTGAAGGCCTTCCCGCGCTTGGCGTCGGTGGCCGCCTTCTTGTGTTTAATCGAATGCCATTTAGAGTGTCCGGACATAGCGCGGAAATCGTAGCATGGCGCATCCGTTCGGGCCAGCCGCCCGAGACGTCAGGCCGGCCGGATCAATCGTCGAAGATGAATGTGGGCTCCTGATAGTAGCGAACCCGGTGCTCGGAGACTTTGTGTTGGATCTCGTCCGCGAGCCAGCTCCTCTTCTCCTCGAGCGGGAGGCTCGACTTGAGCAAAGGCAATCCGAGGTTGAACCCCAAAACGCGTCGAGGCACGAGGATGCGGGTCACCCCGGAGGGGAGCTTGTTACCTTGCTCCGCGGTGGCGCGAATGTCGCGTTTATCGAAATCGGGATAGGCGACCAACGCGCCGAAGTGGGGGTGTTGCACCTTGAGAGCCGCGACGTCCTCGTGGTTCACGCGGTCCATTCTGGCTTCGCGCTTGTAGTAGATGTCGACGATCCGACGCAATATTCCGATCCGATCGGGCAAGGGAAGATCCGTGACGAGGGTCAGAGATTCTCCGCTCGGGTGAAGGATTCGGGCAACGGGTTCGCCTGCAACGCCTTGCGGCTCGGAGGACACCGAGACGCCTTCGAGTCGAGGGGCCAGCTCCAGAAGGTCTTTGGCCTCGATGTCGCGAACCACGTGATTCCAGTGACGGAACTGAAGATCGGGGTCCTCGAAAGGTTCGACCTGAACAAGGATGTGAGGGATGTCCATGTTCTCGACCGCGGAGACCCGGTTCGCTCCGTCGAGGAGTAGGAATTGCTCGCTTTCGGGAAGCGCCGCCACGATGGGCGGGTTTCGGAGGGTGCCGTCCGCGGAGAGCCGATCGAGCAACCGAGCCACGCGCTCCAGATCGACGTCTTCGTGTCGCAAGAGCGACGAGACCGGCACAATCCTGAGATCCGGGAACCCGCCGATAGAGGTTTGACTCATAACGGGCCCGATTCTAGCAAAACGCCGGAGACGATATCGGCGATTTACTTGCTAGCGGTTTTTGCTCGGCTCGTCTTGTTTTTCTTTCGTGCCGACGACGCGAGCGCGTCGATGTCTTTCTCCGCCAATCCGTCGATCGCGCGCAGGAGCCTTCCCGCCGAGGCCGGTTGCCTCTTGATGATACGCCGAAGATCCGTGCCGATACGGCCGGCAAGTGCAAGAAATTCGTCCGGGTCCTGGCCCAACGCTTTGGCGATCTTGACCACTTTCTGCTCAGCCGGCGGAGGAAAAACGTCGCGCTCGATCGGAGCCAAATAGGTCGGGCTCATGCCCACTTTGCGGGCAAGCTCCGCGATACTGATGTTCTTGCTCTCACGCAGCCTTCGGATCGTCTTTCCAAACTTCATCCTCGACGGCCTCCCTCCTATGGTGGCTATCCGGTAGATATTCCGTGCGGTGCGGAGGCGGGCGTGCTCGGTGGGTAAGGGAAGCACGACCGGCTCGACGTCGAGCCGCACTTTGTTGTGTGCGGTCTTCGTCTCGGGCGAGACAAAGACGCGGGACCGACGAATTCTATGCGGCCACGGCGAGTAGGGTCAACCCCGGATCGCCGATGGGAGTTCTGAACGGAAATTTAGTTCTCGAGCCAGCCCGACAAATGAATCAGCTCTCCATCTTCGATCTTGCTCAGATGGATAGCGTTGAGACCCTGATGGTTCTCGACGCTGAAATTAATCTCGGCGCCCACGAAGTTGTCCGTCCAGCCTTCGACTTTCTCGAGCGCCTGGATGAACGCGAGGCGGGTCAAATCCGGACCCGTCCGCCTCAAACCCTCGACGAGGATTTCGGCGCGAGAGAGACCCCAATAAGCGTAAGTCCCGAACTCGAGCCCGTTTCCGTATTTCGCGATGATATCCCGCGCTTTCGCGGTACCCGGGGCATCGGAGTTCGTTTCGGGAACGCTGGAGGCGACGATCGCACCCTCCCACGCGTCGCCGGCCAGCTCGAACATTACCGGATCCGAAAGAATCTGCGTCGCAAGTATTTGAGGCTCGTAGTCTTCAAGGGCCGCGATGGCCTTCACGAGAGCGGCCGCGCCTTCGGAGATCGTCCAGATGAAGATGACGTCGATCTCCTCGTCCTTGAACTGCTGAGCGACAGCGGCGAGGTCGTTGTTGCCGACTTCGTAGGCATGTTCGCTATCGAGGGACTTGTTCGCCCCGCGCAGACCGAGTCGGACGCCTTCCTGCCCTTCGCGCCCAAAAGAGTCGTCTTGATAGAAAATGCCGAACTTCTCGGCTTCCAGCTCTTCAACGGCGTAGCGAGCGAGAATGCGACCTTCGGTCACATAAGACGGAAAGGTCGAGAAAATGTACGCGTTCATGGGCGAAGTCCACACGCGCGAGCCCGAGCCCGGATTGATCCACGGCAGGAACTTGAGAGAGATGTAGTCTTTCACGGCCAGGCAGTTCGCCGTGCCGTTGCCACCCAGGATGGCGAACACGCCGTCGGTCTCGATGAGCTCCGTCACTACGTCCGGCGTGCGTTCCGGATCATAGCCGTCATCCTTGATGATGAGCTTTAGCTTCCGGCCATGGATGCCGCCTTCATCATTGATGTAGTCGAAGTAAGCGCTCATCGCCTGTGCGATCGTGGAGAGATTGGACGCGGGGCCGGTCATAGGCGCCCAAGTGCCGATGAGAATCTCTTCATCGGACACGCCCATCTTGAAGCCGCCGCATCCGCCGGTGACGAGGAGGGCAAGTATCGCGGCCCCAGCAATAAGTCGTTTGAGTTCCATCTTCGATCGTCTTCCCTTATGTTTTGGATTCGGGGCTCGACTCGACCGGAAGGCCGTCAGTTGCCGTCAAGGCCCTGAAAAAAGCCTCATGAGCTAACAATCCTAGCACGAAACCCAGCCCGTCAACCGACGGCACGAGCCCCG
>JAJCXL010000301.1 GCA_029263435.1 Acidobacteriota bacterium
CCGTCGGAGTCACCCCGGCGAGCATCGACAGCACCTCGCAAACCCGCTGAGCGAACTCTCGATTGGTGAAACGAAAGTAGGCGTAGATGTTGCGGTCGAGCTCCGCGTCGAGCGCCGCGGGAATCTCGACGCTTGGCGCGCTCTCGCAACCGGCGAGCGCGAGCAACGCGCACAGCCACCGTACCGGTCGAGCCATCCGCCGAAGTTAACCGGGAGCGAACCATAATTGTCAAGGCGACGACGCGAACGCTATCCTCCCCACGGACACTCTATGAAAGGTGCACATATGATCCGCCGTTTGATCCTCATCGTCTCGTCACTGCTCGCGGGTCTCGCCTCCGCGAACGCTCAACGCCTCACGTCCGAGATCCTCGACGGATTAGAGCTAAGAAGCATCGGCCCCGCCAATATGAGCGGACGCTTCGTCGACATCGCTGTCGTAGAGAGCGACCCTTACGTTTTCTACGCCGCGTCTGCGACGGGCGGGGTCTTCAAGACTCTCAATAACGGCGTGACGTTCACACCCGTGTTCGAGAAGGAGGCGACCCACTCCGTGGGTGATATCGCGGTCCATCCAAAAGACCCCGATATCGTCTGGGTCGGCACCGGTGAGCGCGCGAACCGGCAAAGCTCGTCATGGGGAGACGGCATCTACAAATCGACCGATGCGGGAGCGAGCTGGACGAATATGGGGCTCAAAGACAGCCACCATATCGGGCGTATCGTGCTCCATCCCGATAACACCGATACCGTCTACGTTGCCGCGATGGGGCACCTGTGGGGTGACAACGAAGAGCGCGGGCTCTACAAATCCACCGACGGCGGAGCTTCCTGGCGAAAGACCTTATATATCGACGAGATGACAGGGGTGGTCGATGTCGCGATCGATCCGTCGGACCCGACCCGTCTCTACGCCGCCGCCTATCAACGTCAGCGTAAACCGTTCGGCTTTCACGGCGGCGGTCCGGGGAGCGGCCTCTACAAGTCCACCGACGCTGGCGAGACTTGGGTCGAATTGTCGAGCGGTCTTCCAGAGGGCGACTATGGCCGCATCGGGATCTCCGTCTATCGGAAGGACCCGAGGATCGTCTATGTGAGCATCGAGCAAGGCCTTCGCTACACCGCCTCGACCTCCTACGAAGAGCGACTCGCGGGCATCTATCGCTCAGAAGATCATGGAGAGAGCTGGACGTTCATGAGCGATTGGAACCCGCGTCCGATGTACGCGAGCCAAATCCTCATCGACCCGAGTGACGACCAGCGTATCTACATGCAAAACGCGTTCAGCTGGTCCGATGACGGCGGGAAGACTTTTACCGTACCGCGTCAATCCATCCATTCGGACGATCGCCACCTCTGGGTCAACCCACAGGATTCCCGGCATCTCATCAAAGCCAGTGACGGCGCTCTCGCCATCTCCTACGACCGCGGCGTCACTTGGCTCTTCATCGCGTCGCTTCCGGTCAGTCAGTACTACCGGGTGCGCCTCGATGACGCCGAGCCGTTCAACATCTACGGTGGTCTCCAAGATAACGGGAGCTGGAAAGGCCCGAGCGCCACCTATCGCTCGGAAGGGATCCTCAACGAGGATTGGACCCGCATCGGCGGCGGCGACGGCTTCCTGAGCGTGATCGACCCGGTCGAGCCCCACATGGTCTACGCTGAGTCTCAGTATCTGGGCTTGGCCCGAGTGGACCTCAGAACGAACGAGAAGCGCCAGATCCGCCCGAAAAACACGATGGGCTGGATTCAATCCCGTCGAAATTGGGACGTCTGGAGCACGGGCGAGCCGTTTCCGTTGCTAGGAAACGAAATCTCACCGGCGAACTGGGACGGCCCGTTCATCGTCTCTCCTCACGACCCGTCGACGGTCTATGCGGGCACGAACGAGCTCTTTCGAACGGGGGACAAAGGACAGACATGGACGTCTCTAGGGAACCTCACGACCAAGGTCGAGCGGAGCGAGCTTTCGATCATGGGACAGATGCCGACCGCGGAGGTCGCCTCCCTCGACGACGGCATCCCGTTCTACCCGACGATCTCCGCGGTGGCCGAGTCACCGGTGAGAGAGGGCTTACTGTATGTGGGCACCAATGACGGGAACCTCGCGGTCTCTCTAGACGGTGGCGCCGGCTGGGAGCAAGTCGCCGAGCGCATGCCCGGGCTTCCGACGTCTCCGGTCGTGAATGGGATCGTCGCTTCGGAGCACGATGAGAACACGGTCTACGTGGTCGTCAACAATTATCGCAACGATGACTACGGAAACTACTTGTTCGTCTCGAAGGATGCGGGCACGAGCTGGTCTGCGATCACTTCCGATCTACCCGCCAAGCGGGTGTTACGCACGTTGGCCGAAGATCCCCGCAACCCTTCCGTGCTCTACCTGGGCGCGGAGATCGGCGTCTTCGTGACGATCGACTCCGGCACGCACTGGGTCGAGCTTTCGAGCAACTTGCCGACCTTGCCGGTCAACGACCTCGTAGTCCATCCACGCGACAACGACCTCGTGCTGGGAACCCACGGAAGAGGGATTTGGATCCTCGATAACGTCAATGCGATTCAGGAGGTTTCGACCGAAGCCCTCGCGCGCCCGGCCCATCTGTTCACCATCGAGAGCGCGGCGATGATCCGCTACGTCGGGGAGAAAGCTCAACCCGGCGACATGGTCTTTCGCGGTAAGAACCCGCCGGCGGGCGCCATCATCGACTACTACTTGAAAGACGCTGTCGGGGAAGACGATATCGATCTCGTCGTGGTCGACCGGAACGACACCGAGATCGTCCGTCTCGATCCGCCCGCGGAGCCAGGTATCCATCGCGCGGTGTGGGACCTCCGCTACGAGCGGCTACCCGTTCCGGCGGGAGAAGAGCGCAACGACTTCGGAGAAGCCCCTAAAGGCCCGATGGGGCCGTGGGTCGTGCCGGGTGACTATCGAATCCGGCTCACCGTGTCTGGAGAGACCTACGAGCGAACGGTGCGTGTCACCGAAGACCCACGTTTGAACGTGCCGCTACCGGCTCGACGCACCTGGACCCGGGTTCTCCGCGAGATTTCGGAGCTCTACCGACGAAGCAATGACGGTGTGGCGACGCTCATCGACGCGGAAGAGTCCGACCGAGTCGCACTGCGAACACTCTTTCGTGAGCTTCGCCGACGCACCGCGATCTTGTATGGTCAGATTCTCGGATGGACCGGAAGCCCTACCGCGGACCAAAGAGAGCAAATGCGCTTTCTCCGTGAGACCGTCGACGTGCTGGCCTCCCGACTAGCGCGCTGACACGGCTGCCCGACTAGCGCGCTGACACGGCTGCCCGACGAGCGCGCTGGAGGCGAGCGCTCGTCCGGAGGCCTCGTGTTAGTCTTTCCATCGGTCATGGTCATCGACGCGCATTCGCACGTGCTCGCACCCCCGGAGCTCTATGCGTTCATGAATCGTCTCATGGCGAGCCGGGGTGCTCACGGCTGGGCGGTCCCCGAGATCCCTGATGAAGCGTATGAGAAGCAGAACCAACGTCTTCTCGGCATCATGGATCGCGTCGGGACCGACATGCAGCTTATCTCGCCGCGGCCGTTCCAATCCTTTCACGCCGAAGAGCCCGCATCGATGGTGTTCCAGTGGATAGGGCTCGTCAACGGCGCGATCGAAAAAATCTGCTCGATGCATCCGGACCGTTTTCGCGGCGTCGCGGGCCTACCGGAAGCGCCCGGCACCACGCCCGCCGACTGGATCGAAGAGGCCGATCGCTCCATCCACGAGCGCGGCTTCGTCGGCGTGTTGCTGAATCCAGATCCGAGCGAGGGGATGAACGGCCAGCCCCACCTGGGCGACGAATGGTGGTACCCGCTCTACGCGTGGCTCGAGAAGAACGACGTCCCCGCCCTGGTCCACTCCACCGCGTGCCGCAACGGCCGCGAAGATTACAGCTCTCACTTCATCACCGAGGAGAGCATCGCCGTTTTGGGATTGCTCCGTTCACGCGTATTCCTCGACTTCCCCCGACTCAAGATCGTCGTCAGTCACGGCGGCGGCTCCGTGCCTTATCAAGTCGGACGTTGGGTGGCGGAGAGCATTCACCCGCTGTTCAGCAAGAACCGTCCTCTCCAGGAGCACTTCCACGACAGCATGAAAAGGCTCTATTACGACTCGTGCATCTACCACAAAGAGTCCATCGAGCTTCTCATCAAGCTCGTGGGCTCGGATCGAGTCTTGTTCGGAACCGAGAAACCCGGCAGTGGATCGGCACCGGACCCTCGGACGGGTCGCGAGCTCGATGACTTGAAGCCTGTCATCGAAAGCATCGAGTGGCTCGACGAGACGGACCGACAACAAATTTTCGAAGGTAACGCCCGCACCGTGTATTCACGACTCGGGACGGGCTAGCCGTATTCGAGGCCTTTCGCACATGTCTGAGATCGTGCTCGGCATCGGCACGTCGCACACTCCGATGCTCTTTACCGATCCTTCCGATTGGCCGCGTTACGAAACACGCGATCGAAAGATGGAGCTTCTCGACGTCAACGGCGAGATTAGAAGCTACGACGAGCTCGTGGCATCGGAGGGCATACGGGTGGCCAGTGCTCTAGAGCCGGACGCGCTCGCGAGAGCCTACGACGCATGCCAGAGCCACCTCGAGCGTCTCGCGCATGAGATCGATGGCGTCGATCCGGACGCCATCATTGTCATCGGGGACGATCAGAAGGAGCTGTTTAGCGAAGAGAACCTTCCCGCGATGCTTCTCTACGTCGGCGACTCCATCCTTAACAAGATGAGATGCCCCAAAGCCGGTGAGCCGTCGTGGTGGAGCGAGGCGCTCGCGAAGTATTACGGCGACGGCAAAGACGAGCCGTGCCCGGTGGACGCCTCTCTAGCGCGTCATCTGGCGGCCGTTTTGAACGAGCATCACTTCGACCTCGCGATCGCGACCGGGCTGCCGGAAGGCCTCGGCGAAGGTCACGCCTTCGCATTCGTACACTCTCGCCTCTTGAGGCGAAAAACCATCCCCGTCGTCCCGCTGTTCCTCAACACATACTATCCGCCGAATCAGCCGACGCCGGAGCGCTGCTACCGTCTCGGACAGCACATCAGGAAAGCGGTCGAAACGTACCCGCGGAGCAGCCGCGTCGCCGTCATCGCCTCCGGAGGGCTGAGTCACTTCGTCGTGAACGAAGAGCTCGATGCCCGAGTGCTCAAAGCCATGGCCGATAAAGACAGCGCGACCCTCACCGCGCTTCCGACCCGCACGCTGAGCTCCGGCACTTCCGAAGTGCGCAACTGGATCGCGCTACATGGCGCCACCGAGCACCTGACACATCAGTGGACCGGCTACGTGCCCGCCTATCGCACCCCGGCGGGGACGGGCACCGGTTGCGGTTTCGGGGTGTGGCGATGAACGCGTTCGAGCGACTCCAGGCCTTGGACGCTTGCGCCGTGTCCGACGCGCTCGACCAGCTCGGGCTGACGGGCACAGTCGCCGGGATCGCCCCGCTCACCGGTCCGGTGAAGATCGCCGGCCGGGTGGTCACCGTCCAGCTCGCGTCGAAGACGGACCCACCCGACGTTCGACGGGCCACAGGCCAGCTGCCCGCCGGCCGACGGGCCACGAGCCAGCTGCCCGCAAGCCAACCCCCTGGACGTCACCTCGGCGCCGCGGCGGTCGACTTCGCCAAACCGGGAGACGTGATCGTAGTGGAGCATCGACAGCGGGATGATTGTGCCGGCTGGGGAG
>JAJCXL010000302.1 GCA_029263435.1 Acidobacteriota bacterium
GAACCTCGACTACGTTCCGAGCGCGGCGGATCGGGCCAAGTTCGATCGGATGTTCCCCGACGCCCGCTAGGACACTCCGCAGTCCGTGGTGTAACTGCGGGCTGCTAGAGCCCCGAGACGCTCTGAAGAAACTCTGCCCGCAACGCACTCTCGGCGGCGAACTTGCCGGCGAAGTGACGCGTGATGGTGCGAGCGCCCTTCTTTTCGATCCCGCGGGTCGTCAGACAGGTTTGGTCGGTCTCGACCGCCACGGCGGCTCCTGTCACCTCGAGGTGAGTGACCAGCGCCTCTGCGATCTGACGCGTGACGACCTCTTGGATCTCCAGGCGATGAGCGAAGCAATCCACTAGGTGGCCGAGACTGGACAACGATGCGAGCTTCTTCCCGGGAATGTAGGCGACGTGAGCCTGCCCGTGGAACGGAAGGAGATGGTGCGGGCACATGCCGTGAAAGGCGATGTCTTTCAACAAAACCATTGCGGTCGAGCCCGGCGCCTCTGAGTGCGCGTAGCTGCTCTCGAGGATGACGGCAGGGTCGCGGCTATAGCCATCGAGAAAGCTCTCTTGCCAGGCGCGAGCGACGTTCTCCGGGGTGTGCTCGAGCTCGCCTTCGACAGCGAGCCCCGACGCTTCGAGAAAAGCCGCAATGGCGCGGCGCATTGCCTCGGGATCACCGGGACCTTTATCTCGGCGACTCATGCTGTGGCCTGAAGGCGCCTCGCGACGTGCGAGAGGATCTTAGCGGCGAGTGAAAAGCTTGCTCATCCTTTAGACGCCGATGACTTGAGCCGTGACGCTCCGCTCTCGCGGCCCGTCGAGCTCGGCAAACAAAATGCTTTGCCATTGACCCAAGGGAAGCTTGCCTCCCTGAATGGGAAGAGTAATGTTGTGACCGAGCACGAGAGCCCGGATATGCGCTTCGGCGTTCTTGCGCTCGCAATCGGAGCAGTCTTCGCAGTTGTGCAAGTAGCCTTGCTCACGATGGGCCAGACGCTCGAGGAAGTGCTTGACATCCGCCATGAGCGCCGCCTGAAACTCGTTGATGAATACGGCGGTCGTGGTGTGCAGAGTGGACAGGACGAGAAAGCCCGCTTTGACGCCAGACGATTTGACGAGGTCTTTGATCCGGTCGGTCACGTTATAGAGCTCGACCCCGGAATCGGTAACGACCTTGATGGTTCGGGAGAACATCTTCAAGGTCCCGTCGAGCTCCTGCCATGTGTCTTCGGTCTCGAGGATGTTATCCGCTGCTCGATTCACTCCGTTGTTACCGTTGACACCGCGAGCCTCGCTGGCCGGGTTGGTCGCGCTCGTGCTCATATTGGGCTCCTTGTCGTGATCTCAGTACTAACTATTCGTTGAAAAGGTGAGATTCGCAACCTGGATTCACTGTGAAGGTGAACCCGTCGGTTCCGTAGTCGATCGCTCGGTGTTCCGCTATCGAAACAGTTTGAGGGTCTGCGACGAGCGTCAGACCGGGCTGAGCTATCGTCACGTCGCCTTCGCGCAGCTCGTCGAAAGCGAGCGCCAGCTCCGTACTTCCCGCGTCCGAACGCTCCGCGTATACCCGGATTGTGTGGTCCGCGCGTCCCGATACCTGCATCAAGCTCCTGATTTTCGCGTGAGCTCGGTCGGAAACGAGCAAGCAGGGCGAAAGGGCGTCAGGCATCTCGGCGGGATCTCAGTGAATGTCAACGGGCGTGCGTAGACCAAAGAATAACTCTAGTACGAAGCCTCTGACGAAGCAAGTCCGTTCTCGCCATCCCTTTGTGACGTAGGAACATAGCGCTACTGTGCCGTGTGTTGTCAACGGGAATCGAGCCATGTTAGCGTCCGGTCGTAAGTGCTCGATCCAACGTTCGTCGACAAGCTGGTCGAAAGACTCCGTCCGGAAGCGGTGCTCGTCTCGCCCCACCACGTCCTCGTGTACGAGTGTGACGGTAGCACTGCGTTTCGTCAGACCCCAGACGCCGCGGTCCTCCCGGCCACGACGGAAGACGTCGCGGCTGCGATTCGCACTTGCGTGGAGCACGACGTCCCCTTCGTCGGGCGTGGCGCCGGCACGGGGCTGTCCGGCGGTGCGACCCCGGCCGAAGGCGGGGTCGTCATTTCTCTCGCGGGGATGAACCAGCTGCTGGAGCTCGATCTGGACAATCGACTCGCCCGATGCCAGACCGGAATCGTCAATCTTCAGATATCGAAGAAAGTCGCCGAGCACGGGTTGTATTTCGCCCCGGATCCGTCGAGTCAGTCCGCCTGTACTTTGGGAGGCAACATCGCGGAGAACTCCGGCGGGCCGCACTGTTTCAAATACGGTGCGACGACGGCCCACGTCGTCGGTCTCACGGTCGTGCTTCCCACCGGTGAGGTCGTCGAGCTCGGCGGGCCGCAAGACGGTGTGGGCTACGACCTGGTCGGACTGTTCGTGGGCTCCGAGGGAACCTTCGGCATTGCCACCGAGGCTCTCGTCCGATTGATGCCGAAGCCGGAGAGCGTCAAGACGCTGCTGGCGGCGTTTCGGAGCATGGTCGCCGCGTGCGAAGCCGTCTCCGACATCGTGGCCACGGGGATCGTTCCGGCCGCGCTCGAGATGCTCGACCGCCCGACCATCGAAGTCGTCGAGGCTGGCGTCGTGGCCGCGGGCTATCCGACGGATGCGGAAGCGGTGCTTCTGATCGAGCTCGATGGAGCGCATCACGGGATGGAGCGGATGGAGCGAGAGATCCGAAACGCCTGCGAAGCGCGAGGCGCGGTCTCGTTTACGGTGGCTCGCAACGAGGAGGAGCAGGCTCGGTTGTGGCTGGGACGCAAGGCGGCCTTCGGGGCGATGGGCCGCTTGTCGACGGATCTCTACGTCCAGGACGGCGTCGTGCCCCGATCCCGGCTTCCGGAAGTGCTCGAGAAAGTCGGCGAGATTGCGGCGCGATATCGCATCAAAGTGGCGAACGTGTTTCATGCCGGCGACGGCAATCTTCATCCGTGCATCCCGTATGATGGGAGGGATGAGGAAGAGCGCCACCGGGTGCTCGAAGCCGGGCGAGAGATCCTGGAGCTATGCGTTGCGGTCGGCGGCTCGATCTCCGGCGAGCATGGCATCGGGAGGGAGAAGTCGAGCTATATGGACCTCTTGTTCTCGGAGCACGACTTGAACCTCATGCGGGCGTTGCGCGAGGTCTGGAACCCGGCAGGTCTTTGCAACCCGAACAAGATCTTTCCGACGTCTCACGGATGCGGTGAAGCGATGAGTCTTCCGAGCGTCGCCGCGGTGCCAGGCGCATGGATTTGACTACGGACGGGGCTCGTTTGTGGACATGGATTTGACTACCGACGGCGTCGCCCGCTTGCTCGACGAGGTGGGCGCTCGTCCGCCGACGAAGACGACCCCTCGGATCGATGGGATGACGCCGGCGCTCGTGCTCGAGCCCGAGGACGCCGACGGGTGTGCTCGCGCCCTTGCCCTTTGTCACGAAGAAGAGATGGCGCTGATCCCCGTGGGCGGAGCCACCCGCCTGGGCATAGGGAACTTGCCCGCCCGGCTCGACGCCTATCTCGACCTCAGACTTCTGTCGGGCGTGGAAGACCACATCCCGGGCGATTTGACAGCAGCGCTCGGCGCGGGCACGACGCTCGACGCCGTGCAAGAGGCGCTCGGTCGGGAAGGGCAGTTCCTCCCGTTGGACGCGCCGGACCCGTCGCGCGCGACCATCGGCGGCATTCTCGCCTCGGGTGAGCCCGGGATGAGGCGTCGCCCCGGTGGCCGTCCTCGCGATGTGCTGGTGGGATTCGAAGCCGTGCTCGCGGACGGCACTCCGGTCAAGGCGGGTGGACGCGTCGTCAAGAACGTCGCCGGCTATGAGTTGATGAAGCTCGTCGTTGGCTCACTCGGAACGCTCGCCGTCTTGACCCGTGTCTTCGTCCGCCTCCGTGCCCTTCCGGAAAAAGTGCTCACACTATGTTGCTCCGCCCGTAGCGCGAGGGACGCCTCCGAGAGCTGGCGTCGCCTTCGAGATTTGCCACTCGCTCCCGAAGCGACGGCACTCCTCAATCCGAAAGCCTCCGCCGCGCTCGGCACGAACGAATGGAGCCTTCTTTTGCGCTACGAGGGCTTGAGCGAAGAGATCGAGGGCGCCGCGACCGACGTGTCCGAGCGCGTGAAGGTCGAGCCGGCCTCGGACTCGATTTGGCACGACGTTCGCGATTTCCCCACTCATGGCGAGAGCGATCTCTGTTTGCGCGGGCAGGTCGCCCCGGCGCGGGCCTTCGATCTCGCTCACGCGTGGCAAGATGGCGGGGCGCTCATGGGGCTCCCCGACGCCGGACTCGTCTACAGTCACACCGAGTCGCTCGACGCGCTCGCGGACCGGCGAGATCAGGCGGGGCGGTTGTCGGGGACGGTCGTGCTCGAAAAGGTGCCGAGTACGATGAAACGGGAGCTCGACGTATTCGGCGACCCGCCGAGGGGGTTCTCACTGATGAAACGAATCAAAGAGAAGCTGGATCCGCGAGGCGTCTTGTCTCCCGGCCGCTTCGTAGGACGCATTTAGACTGTCGAACCGACGAAAATTCACCTATGGAAATACCGACACAGCACGCATCCTTATATAACAAGACGCTCAACTGCGTTCACTGAGGGCTCTGTCTGCCGGCGTGTCCGGCATATGCTGCGGAACCTCGAGAGTCGCTCGCGCCGCGAGGGCAGGTCTATAACGTCCGCGCGCTGCTCGAAGGCCGCCTCTCTCTGACTTCAGGGCTCGCTGACGAGATCTACGAATGTCTTGCCTGCCGAGGGTGCGAGTCCGTTTGCCCCGCCGGTGTCCCGGTCGGCGCGATCATGGAAGAGGCGCGAGGCCTCATCACGGAGGAGAAGACTGAAAAAGCCTGGGTGCGGTGGGTCAAAAGGACACTTCTCGCAGGCGTGCTGGCGCACCCGCGCCGACTCTCCTGGCTCATGAGCTTGATGCGGCTCGGAGATCGGGTCGGGCTCAAGCGCTTGCTCTCGGTGGTCTCGCCATCACTCGGTCGAGTGTCGGCACTCATGCCTCCGATCCCTCCTCCGCGTCCGCTCCCAAAACGATTCGAGGCTATGGGCCCGATGAAGAAGAGAGTGGCGCTCTTTTCGGGGTGCATCGCGTCTCACGTGTTCGGTGACGTGAACGAAGCGACCGCGCGGGTGTTACAACGAAACGGCTATGAGGTCGTGGTCCCTCGTGATCAGGTCTGTTGTGGCGCGCTCCATCTGCACAACGGATTGCCGGATGTCGGCCGCACCCTCGCGGCCGCCAATATCCGAGCCTTCGGTGACGTCGACGAGATCATCGTCAATGCGGCGGGGTGCGGCGCGGCTCTCGCGGAGTACGGGGATTTGTTGCATGACGACCCCCGCGCTCGATCGTTCGGCTCGCGGGTCGTGGATATTTCGTTGTTTCTCGTGCGGGAGGGCTTCGAGGCTCCGGTGGCTCCACCCGAGCCGAAAACGGTCAGGGTCGCTTATGACGCGCCGTGCCATTTGATACATGCGCAGGGCGTCAAAGACGAGCCGAGGGAGCTCCTCTCACGCATCCCGGGAGTCGAGCTCGTGGATCATCCGAACCCGGAACGCTGTTGCGGGAGTGCCGGTATTTACAATGTGACGCACTACGACATGTCGATGGAGGTGCTCGACTCCAAGATGGAGGATCTGTCCCCGGTGGCGCCCGATCTCATCGCGACCGGCAATCCCGGCTGCCACATCCAACTGTCGGAGGGTGTGAGACGCAGCAAGCTCCACGCCTCGGTCGTGCACCCCGTCGTGTTGCTCGACAAGGCCTATCGCGCTTCCGAATCGTGACTTTCTCGGTCCGACGGGCGCGACGCGGATGGTCCGCAACATGCCTGAGCGCGTTCGGAGCGACTACATCGTCAACACGAGCTTACCGGATGTCTTTCGCCCTTCCAGCAAGCGGTGGGCTTCGGCCGCTTCCGCCAAAGGAAGCTCGCGATCGATCGTGACCTCGAGCGTCCCATCGGCCAGCCACTGCAGGATGTCTCGCGAGCGCGACAGGAGCTCTTTTCGATCGAGCACGTAGTGCGCGAGGGTTGGGCGAGTGATGAATAGCGAGCCCCCACCCCCGAGCCGTGCGAGATCGAACGAAGGGACCGGGCCGCTCGACTGACCGAAGAGCGCCAAAACCCCGCGTGGGCGAAGGCACTTCAAGCTCTTGTCGAAGGTCGTTTTTCCGACCGAATCGTAAACGACGTGGAGTCCTTCGCCCGACGTCTCTCTCCGGACGACCTCTTCGAAGTCATCCTCGGTGTAGCGGATGACGACGTCGACGCCCGCTTTCGTCGCCGCGGCGGCCTTGGCCTCCGTCGAGACGGTACCGAAGACTTGAGCTCCTCGACGCTTCGCCATCTGCGCAAGCAGGAGCCCGACGCCGCCCGCGGCGGCATGAACCAAGACTCGGTGGCCCGGCTCGATGGGGAATGTCGTGTGCGACAAGTAGTGAGCGGTGAGCCCTTGCAGCATCAGCGCGGCCGCCGTCTTCCCGCTCACTCCCTCGGGCACCGGAACGAGCTTCGTCGCGGGCACGATGGCTTGCTCGGCGTAGCTCGGGAAAAGGACGTAGGCCACCCGATCTCCCGGGGAGACCTCCGTCACGCCGTCGCCCACCGCTTCCACCACCCCGGCGCCTTCGCGCCCGGGGGTGAACGGAGCGGGAAGCGGGTAGAGGCCCGTTCGGTGATAGATGTCGATGAAGTTGACCCCGCTCGCTTCCAGCCGCACGCGCGCCTCGCCCACCTTCGGCTCGGGGGTGTCGGCGTCTTCGATCGCTAGAGCCTCGGGGCCGCCAGGAGTTTGAACCCGAATCGCTTTCATCGGCGAAGTATAACAACGGGTCGCGCCCGAGGTTTCTTGCCGCTGACACGCGAGTTTTGCTACGATTGGTCGTTTGCGCGTCCCTTCTGGCCTGCGCTCGACACCGATCATCATGGCAAACCTTCCCCTGGCCAACATCTTCAATCGCAAAACGCGCACGAGTGTGGGCATCATGGCGGTAGCCTTGGGCGTCGCTCTCGTGCTCGTGATG
>JAJCXL010000303.1 GCA_029263435.1 Acidobacteriota bacterium
GGGATGGAGCGAGGACTGGGCGCATCGATCTTCACCCTGCTGCTCATGGGCTTGGTCGCGCCGCTCCAAGCGTCCGGGATGCTCTCGCGCATCGTCGCGGCCGCCTCCGATAAGGCGCGCTCGAAGCGGGGCGCGGAGGTATGGATGGTAGGTATTACTCACGCCGCCGCGCTTCTCACGACCCATAGCACCGTCGCGATCCTCACGGCAGGAGACTTGGTACGTCAGCTCGGCGAACGCTTCGGCATCGACCGCTATCGCCGCGCCAACTTGATGGACCTTACCGGTTGCGGCCTTCCGTTCATTCTCCCCTACATGCTCCCCGCGATCCTCGCCGCGAGCACGAGCGCTGCGGGCGAGCGCTTCGGGATGCCCCGGGTCAGTCCGTTCGAGGTAGGCGCTTTCAACTTTCACTCGTGGGCACTTCTTGCGGTGCTGGCATTGTCGCTAGTGACCGGCTTCGGTCGACGCGACGAGGCGGCGCCGCGATAATCGGGACTTGTGGCAGCGTCTCCAAACGCTGTGCTACGGTGCTATCGGCCTCGATTCGTCAACGGCCGAAGTGTTCTGACCCATGGCTCCTACGTCCTCATCCGTGATTTTGTCGTCGAAGACGAGCGCCTCTTCACCGAGGCCGTTTCAGCTCGAAGACGTTTCGTGCCAAGCGTGCGCCAGCGACGCGCGCACGTTCTACCAGACGCTCTCGGGTTTCGAGTTTCATCGGTGTGGAAGCTGCGGGCTCGTTTACATGTCCCCCCGGCCGACGGCGGAGAGTCTCGAGACGCTGTACGACGAGCACTATTTCGCGAGCGCCGATCCCAACGTGGGCTACGCCGTCTATGAAGCCGATCGCGACAGCGTGAGGGACAAATCCGAGCGACTGCTCAGCGGGATCGAAAGCCACAGTTCGAACGCTCGGGGTGCGCTTCTGGACATCGGAAGTGCGCACGGTTATCTCCTCGAGGTCGCGAAAGAGCATGGGTGGCAAGTGACCGGAGTCGAGCCGGCGGCAAGCGTCGCGGCGCGGACAGCGGGTAGGCTCGGTTGTACGGTCCATCGCGATTTGTTCGAGGCCGGCCTCGACGAGAACACGTTCGATATCGTCACGGCTTGGGACGTCGTCGAACATCTGCCCGAGCTCACACGGGTCGTTCGGGAGATCCACCGCGTGGGGAAGCCCGGCTCGCTCCTGTCGATCGTGACCCCTGACGTCGGCAGTCTCGCCGCGCGCGTGCTAGGTACGCGGTGGGAGGAGATGCGCAAGATGCCCGAGCACATTTACTTCTTCAACCGAAAGAGCCTCGCTCGATTCTTGGATCGCCACGGGTTCGATATCTTGGAATGGGGCACGGTCGGAAAGTTGATGGATGTGGACGAGGCCGCGGCCCGAGTCGCCGCCTCTCTCCCGAGAGTCTTGCGCCCGCTCAGCCGCATCGCCCACGGAATCGGTCTCGCGAGCAAGCGGTTCTACTTGGACCCTCGCTGGAAGCTGTCGGTCCTGGCGCGTCAAAGAGCTTGATGCCGTTGAAACGGGGCTCCACCATCGGGTGGCTCGCCGGGTTGACGCTTATCGGGCTCGTCATGCTCAGCCCACTCAGTTTCCACCCCGGCTCTCGGCTCGCCGATGATGGTGACTCGCTCCAGAATTTGTGGATCCTGTGGTGGGGGTCGACCCATCTCGAGCTGGGCTATCCCGAGATCTTCGCGGCGAACGGGTACTACCCTCACCCGGACGGCTTACTCTACTCGGAGCCGCAAATAGCGACCGCGATGTGGTCCAGCCCATTGTTTCGAGCTCTCGACAACCGTGTCCTCGTGTTCAACCTCGTCGGCTTCCTCGGGCTCGTCTCCGCGGCTTTTTGCGTGTTTCTCTTGTGTCGGGAGCTTCTGGGGAGCGCGGTGGCGGCGCTTCCGGCCGGCGCCTATTACGGCTTCAACGCTTATCACCTGGCGCACTTGCCTCAATCGCAGCTCGTTCAAGCGCAGTGGATCCCGCTCGGACTCCTGCTATTGCATCGGTTCTTCGACCAGCCGTCCTGGAAGCGAGGCTTGGGCGTCGGCTTGGTGTCGCTCCTGGTGGGCTTGTCTTCGTTTTATTACGTCTTGTTCTATGCCTACGCGGTCGTCGTGCTCGTCTTTTGTCATTGGTGGCGGACCGGACGAACGCTCGGTTGGCCAGGCGCGGTGCAGCTCGCGGTCGCGGGACTAGCCAGCGCTTCGCTCTTCGCGCCGGTAGCGCTCCCTTACGTCGAGCTCTTCGCTCGCTATGAGTACGGAGGCTCGCCCGAGAACTTCGATCTCGCGGGCTTTTTCGTCCCGCCGGGAGGCAGTCTGTTTCGACCGTTCACGGACACTTTGGACGGCAGCTATTTTCTCGGCTTCATCTCCGTCGCAGTAGCCGGCCTCGGAGCATTCGCGGCCTTCTCCGGGCGCACCCGAGTCCCTCGCGTCTTGTGGGCGGGCTGGGCGATCGTCGGGATCACCGCGTTCGGTTTCGCAGCCGGGCCGGACCTCCTCGTGGGCGGACGATGGCTTTCGGACGGACCGTTTCGCTGGCTTCAGTGGCTCCCCGCTTTCGAGAACCTGCGAGTGCCCGCGCGATTCGCCGTCCTCGTCTATCTTTCGATCGCCGTGTTCCTCGCCGCCGGTATCGACCTTCTCGTCAAGAAGTTTCCCCGACGCGCACTCCCGATCGCACTCGCCTCCGTGACGTTGTTGATGGCCGAGCATCGCTCGCCTCAGCGCACGGCCGGCGTCGCGATCCCGACGGGAGACGAGATTCCGGAGGCCTACACGTGGCTGTCGAGACACCCCCCTGCGGGCTCATTGATCGAGTTGCCCGTGTGGCCGTTTCACCGGATCCGATACACGTCGCTCGAGGCTTACTTTTCGACCATTCATGAAAGGCCTATCCCGTTCGGAAAACCCAGCTTCTACCCGCCCGCGCTCGAGCTATTGCAGTGGGAGCTTCGAGACTTTCCTGACCCGCGCTCTTTGGCGCTGCTGGAAGGTATCGGCATCGAGCTCGCTCTCGTTCACCCCAAGCGATGGGAGGAGCAGCGACGCCATTTCGAGCGCATGCTCGCCCGCAGTACCGGGGTCGAGCCGTTGCGGGCCTTCGATAGCCCATCGGGGCCGGAGTGGGAACGTTATCGGGTGGGCGGCGAGGAGCTCTACTTGCTCACCGGTGACGGCTTCGAGACGACACCCGTGGAGTGCGATTGCATCGCCATCGACCGAAGCGGATGGCGCCTCGACGCAAGCGGTTCGAGCGCTCCGGAGCTCGCTGTCGATGCCAACCGGCGGACCGCGTGGAGCACGGGTGAGATGCAAGAAGAGGGGTTGTTCTTCGAGATCACGTTCGAGCGGCCGCGACGCCCGGTCCGGGTCGAGATCGAGATGGCGTTCCCCTACGGTGAGTTCGCCCGAAACTTGGAGATGAACGGATACCGAGGCGCGCGAGCCGAGCGGGTCGAGCAGATCGAAGACTTCGCCTACAAAGTCCAACTCGTCCGCCAGCTCGTCGAAGATCCGACTAAGGCGAGGCTGCGCTTCGACCTAAAGCCCATGACGATGGAGCGACTCCGTCTTTTCATCCACCGGACGGAACCCGGAACGATCGGATGGAGCATTCCCGAGATCCACGTCTACGAAAGCGCGTCTCCCCCAGCCAACTAGAGAGCCCGCGAAAAAAGGGTTCAGACCCCTTATTGCCTCATCCGTAGCGCAAAGAATGGGACCTGGTCCTTTTTTACGAGATTGGTAATTTCTGATAAGCCGCTTTGTTGCAATGCTTTACGAGCCGACACTTGCGCTCGTCAAACGATTAAATGGACCTGGTCCCTTTTTCGGGACGCGATCAGTTCCGGTCTTGACGGGAGAAACGCAGTCGCACCAACGTCCAGAGCGCTTCGACTCCGTCGCGCCAGTGGATCTTCTTGCCCTCGGCGAAGCTTCGGGGGTTATACGAAATGTCGACTTCGCGAATGGGGTGCCCCGCGAGGACGACCCGCGCGGTGACTTCGGGGCAGAACTCGAAGCGCTCGCACTCGAGCGGCAGCGATTGCAGGAGCTCGCGTCGGAACATCTTGTAGCAGACCGGCTCGTCGTGGATGCCCGTTCCATACAGTAAGTTCGTCAGAAGGGTGACGACTTGGCCGCCCCAGTAGTAGCGTTCATAGGACCGGCGATACTCACCGTGACGGCGGTTGCCGTAAACAACCGGTGCATCCTCGGCCACCGCGGTTTGAAACATCGTCACCAGGTCGGCCGGGTCGTACTCCAAGTCCCCGTCCTGGACGACGACAAAGTCACCGCGCGCTTCGGGAATGAGCGTTCGCAACGCCGCGCCCTTCCCCCGGTTCTTCTCGTGACGGAAGAGCCGTAATCGCGAACTCGTGAGACGCTGAAGCACTTCCCAAGTCTCGTCGGACGAGCCGTCATCCGCCACGAGGACCTCGAGATCGATGGGAAGCGCCAAGACGCGTTCCAGCACGGAGGCGATGGTGCGTGCCTCGTTATAGACCGGAACGAGCACACTGAGCTTCATAGGGATCGAGACATCTCGACCGTACAAGCAGGGCTCGACGCTTCGAGGAGATGCGGCCTCAGGGGTTCTCCGTCGTACGCCTCACGTCTTCCGCAGTTCCGTGCTCGTCGAACCAGTAACGAAGATAGAGCTGCGTCCGCATGAAGTTCGAGGGCTTCGACGAGGTTCCATGGAACTCTTCGTTGAAGCGCACCATCGCCGTCGGCACTTTGCGTATCTTGAGTGCCTGATAGTACTCCTCGGTCTGCGTGATCGGGGTTCGGAGATCTTTGACGCCTGTCATGAGCATCGTCGGCGTGTTGACGTTGCCGACATACATGATCGGCGAGCGTTCGAGATGCTCGCTGGGGTCCTCCCAGAACATCTTCGCAAAGTTGCGATACCACGTCGGCCCATCCGTCGTGCCCACGAAGGACAGCCAGTTCGTCACCGGACAATTGGCAGAGGCCGCGGCGAAACGATCCGTATGTCCGACAACCCACGACGTCAACACGCCGCCTCCGCTGCAGCCATAGACGAACAAGTTGCGCTCGTCCACGAAGCCTTTGCCGAGCACGAAATCGACGCCGTTCATGAGGTCGTCGAAATCCTTTCCTGGATAGGCGTTCTTGATGGCATTTCCGAACTCGCTTCCATAGCCCGATGAGCCTCTCGGATTCGTGTAGAGCACGACATATCCGTTGGCCGCGTGCTCTTGCCACCCGAAATTGAACCCGGTGTGGTACATCCCGTGGGGCCCGCCATGTATCGCGAGCATCAACGGATAGCGCCGGCTCGCGTCGAAATCCGGCGGCTTCACGACCCACCCTTGAATCCGCAAGCCGTCCAAGGACTCGTACCAAATTTCTTCGACCGCTCCTAGTTCGACATCCGCGAGGATGTCCTCGTTCACCGCCGTGAGCTGCTCGACGGTGCCGCTCTCGAGGTCCACAGCGACGACGTCGCCCGGCTCGTAAAAGCTCGACAGCGTGCCGACCCCGTTGCCGCGCTCATCCACGTCCGTGACTTCGAGCATGTGCTCACCGCTCGTGACGGCGCGTACCGAGCCGTCCAACGCGGCAAAGTGAAGATTCGCGGTGCCGCTATCTCTGACTCCGATGAAGACGCCGCTACTGTCCGAAGACCAAGTCATTCCCCGAGGCGAGCGGTCTAGATCGGACGCTAGCTCACGTGGACTCGATCCATCGATATTCATCACGTAGAGCTTGGTCTCGATGAACGTGTCGTCCGTCCAGTCATAACCCGTATAGGCGACGCGCTTTCCATCCGGAGACACGACCGGGTTCTGATCTGGCCCCGGCCGCCGGGTGAGGGTTCGTATGGTTTTGTCGGCCACCCGGACGGCGTAAATCTCGGACTCACGCCACTGGTATTCCCAGTCGGGCTCGCGGAGACTGCTGAACAGAATCTCGGTGCCATCGGGCGTCCACGCGATCGGCTGGCGGCTGCTTCCGTGGTTGAAGTCGCCGCTCGTCACGGCGCGCGGCGTCCCACCGCTCGCGGGCACGACGAACACGTGAAAGTAGCCCTCTTCGGTGAACCCGACCCGGTCCTGCCGGTAGTCGAGGCTTTGAATGATACGTGGTGCTTCGGTCCACTCGCCGCCTTCAGCCGGCGCAGGCAGATCGATCTTCCACGGATCGTTTTTCGGAACCAATCGCACGAAAGCGAGCGACTCACTATCGGGCGACCACACCACGTGCTGCGGCGCGCGCTCGAGCCGGGTGATCTGAGTGATAGCCCCTTCAGCGTCCATCCACCGGACGAAGACTTGCTGCCCTTTGGGCTCACCGTCTCGGGTAAAAGCGATGCGGGTGCCATCCGGCGACCAGCGCGGCGACGAGCCTTCCACGAGAAAGCGGTTGCGCGCACCATCGGCATCCATGATCCATATCGCCGACTCCCATCTGTCGCTCACGGTGTCGATCCATCGTCGGGTGTAAACGATGCTCTGACCGTCCGGCGAGATTCGCGGATCGGAGACCTGCTCGAAGTCCAAATAGTCCTGCAGCGTGAGGTGCCGCTCTCCGCGATCACCGGGCTCTCGAGATTGTCCGAAAACCATCGTGCCTGCGACGAGCAACGCTGCCACCGCCGCAGCGGTAGGTACCGTTTTAGGAAACGTCATGGCGAAAACCCTCCTCGAGCCCTGGGATTGCGTAAGTGGGAGGATTCTACTCGATAGGTCACGCGGAGTGAAAAGCGTCGAGCAGCAAAGACGCCGCCCGATCGACCTCTCTCTCGGTGGTGGTCCTGCCCAAGCTCAAACGAACCGCTCCCATCGCCACCCCGACGTCGAGGCCCATCGCTGCCAACACCGGACTCACTTCGCGCTCGCCGGTGTGACATGCCGAACCGGTGGAAGCCGCAAAGCCCGTTATCCCTCCGAGCGCGACGCTGGCCTCTTTTCCCACGAAGCTCAGATTGAGCGTGTTGGGAAGGCGCTCCTCGGGGTGTCCATTGAGAACCAGCTC
>JAJCXL010000304.1 GCA_029263435.1 Acidobacteriota bacterium
ACTTGCTCCGCCTCGTCGAGATCACCCTGAGCACCGAGAATGGACCCAAGCCGGTCCAGGCTCTCCCCGACCGCAGGGTCGAACTGCGGAAGCTCCCGCCTCCGGATCTGCAGCGCCTCTTGCGCAAGCGTCTCGGCCGAATCCAGATCACCGAGCGCGTCGTTTGCCAGGGAAAGGTAGTGGAGGGTCGAAGCGCGCTCGAGAGAGCTCTCGACGTCGTTTGCTTGAAGCCCGGCGGCCGCGGCCAGTCGCTCCGATGCCTCTTGGTAGAGGCCCATCGAATAGTAAATGCGGCCGATCTCCGAGAGCAGCATGCCCTGCACCGAGGGCTGGCCGTCGAGCTCGTCCTCGACGCGCGCCGCACCCCGATCGAGGATCTCGCCGACGGTGATCGTCGTCCCGAGCAACTCACGCGGGTCAGAGGCCTGGAAGAGCTCTCTCAGGAAGCGAGTCACCTGGTCCGACTTCGCCGTCTCGATCCGCGCGGTCTCCAGAGCCCGGTTGATCCGCACAGCGGAGATCGTCGCACCAACCGCCGTCCCGACGAGCAGGAGTACCGTGAGCGCGGCAGCGGCCGCCTCCCACGGATGACGCCGAAGGAACTTGTATCCGCGATATCCCGCCGTGGCTGGACGCGCCGCGATGATTCGGCCGTCCAGAAACCGCTCGAGATCCGCAGAAAGGGCATGGGCCGACTCGTAACGCCGGTCGGGCTCCTTCTCCACGGACTTCATCACGATCGCGTCGAGGTCCCCGCGCAGCCGAGCAACCCATTGGGCAGGGAGACCGGCCGTGGTCTCACTGGGGGCGACGGGCTCGGCCTCGCACACGACCCGCTCGATCTCCGCCGGGGTCGCCCGCTCGAATCGGTGAGCGCGGGTGCCGCTCACGATCTCATAGAGCAAAAGTCCGAGGGCATAGACGTCCGTCGATACCGTGATCGGCTCTCCCCGCACCTGTTCGGGCGACGCGTATTCCGGGGTCATCAACCGAGTGTGGGGCGCCTTTAGCGATGCAGGCTCCGTCGCCAGCATCTTGGCGATACCAAAATCGAGAAGCTTGGGCAGACCGTCCTTTGTCACCAGAATGTTGGCGGGCTTGAGATCGCGGTGCACCACGAGGTTCCGATGCGCGTAGTGCACAGCGTCGCATAGGCCCTGAAACAGTCGAAGACGCGCGTCGAGGCCGAGCTCGTGTCGGGAGCAGTACTCCGTGATCGAGATCCCGTCCACGTACTCCATGACGAGATAGGGCCGCCCGACTTCCGTCGCGAGCACGTCACCACTCCAGATCCCGCCATCGATCAGCCTCGCGATGCTCGGGTGCTCGAGCCGGGCCAGAATTTGCCGCTCGTCGAGGAAACGCTGACGCCTCTCTGCTGAGTCCTCTCCTCGATGAGCCAGCTTGATCGCGACACGCTGCTCGAACTGCGAGTCCGCGCGCTCGGCAAGGAACACCTCTCCCATTCCACCTCGTCCGATGGACTCCAGGAGCCGATAGCTGCCGACGCGCCTCTCGGGGGATGCCGAGTCGAACTCGCTATCCGGGAGGGCGGAGGACCGATCCAGCGCGGCACCGTCTAGGAAGTCCCCCGCCTCCGCACGCATGTCCGCCTCGAGCAGCGCCGCGACCTCCGCACGCAAATCCGGATCAGGGCAGGCCTTCGCAAGCCAGGCCTCTCGCTCTCCGGGCGACTGCTCCCAGGCGCCTTCGAGAAGAGACCGGACGGTCTCGAAGTCGGACTCTTCGCTTCGGCTCATGCGCCGCCACGCGATAACTCTCGATAGAGCCAGGCCCGGGCCGTTCGCCAATCCCGCTTGACCGTGCGCGACGACGCCTGCACCACGCCCGCCGTCTCGTCTACGGTAAGTCCGCCGAAGAAGCGACACTCCACGATCCTCGCGAGTCTGGAGTCTGCCTCCGCGAGACGCTCGAGCGCGTCGTCGAGCCGGACGAGGTCGTCGTTGAGCTCAATCGCCGGGAGGTCCTCGGCGTTCAGCTCCGCGCGTTGTGCACCGCCGCCTCGCTTCGCCGCGGCTCGCCGCCGGGCCTCGTCCACCAAAACCTGCCGCATCGCGCGCGACGCCGCGCCATAGAAGTGGTGCCGGCTGCCGTCCGGGAGCCGCGGACCGCTGACGAGCTTCACGTAGGCCTCATGGACCAGCGCCGTCGTCGAGAGCGTGCGCGGCGAGCTCTCCTTGCGAAGGTGGCGATGAGCGAGCCACTTGAGCTCGTCGTAGACCATCGGAACCAGTCGTTCGAGGGCTCCCTCGTCGCCGTCATTGGCGGCCTTGAGCAATCCGGTCACGTCCATGCGTAGGGAGTCGGGGGTAACCAGTGTGCCACAGCCGAACCGAGGCGTTCAATTGAACGTGTCCCCTTCTGGGCCTCGATCCCGCATGAGGGAATAGAAGCCGGAATTCGGCGACCCGGTCCGCGCCTCGAGCTCGGACCGACATCGGATGAACCACAAGGGGGAATCTTCATGATCAGAAACTTATTGAGTCTAATGTTCGCCGCCATCGCCGTTGCGGCGCCGGCAACGACCGCCACGGCGGAGAGCTGGATCGACGTGAGCGTAATGGCGAACCGTGACCGACCCGAAATCCTGGAGCACATCGCACTGCTCGGCCGATACGATGACGGCCGCCAGTTCGTGGTCGCACGGACTATCTGCAAGGAGTGCTTCGGTGTCGAGCCGGGTACGCCGATCGGCGAGGAGTACGTCGCGGACGGCGTCGGCATTTGGGGAACGGGCGGCGTCGCGGTGGATATCGAGATCTCGAACGTTCCGTTGCCGGGTCGGGATCTGACCGGTCCGCTCGGGCTCAGGACACCGCCTCGTCTGATGATACTGCTCGACAACGGCGACATCGCGGAGCTACAAGGGATCTGGGGGACCGGCGGAGTGGCGGTACCAGATATCACCACGTGGCTTCCCGGACCTGGCGACTGGGCTCCAAAGGCAAGCGGCGCACGGCTCTCGCGGACCGGCCTCGACTACGGTGGGGAGGCCTGCGGCCGGGCAGCGACTCTCGCCGAGACGACGGTTCAACTGCTCGCGATCGATGCGGATGGACGGAGTGCCTTCAACGGGCAGTATCCCGCTTTCGCCGTAGGCACGGAAAAGGGTTGCGTGGGCCTGGCAAGCTTCGAGATCGATCTCGCGAAAGGGATTACGAGCTCGTTCGAGAATCCGATCATCTCGTTCGAGAATCCGATCATCTCGTTCGAGAACCCGATCATCTCCTTCGAGAACCCGATCATCTCCTTCGACGGCATGGCGCCAGTCTTCCGCGAAGAGAGCGGGGATCGGCGCGAAGGTTTCGGGCTCGCGCTCTCGCTGGACGGCAAGCTTGCGGGGATCGACACCGGGAGCTGGGTCTATGAGGCGTCCACAGCGACGGTCAAAGCTTCCAGCGCCACGACGTTCAGGACTACTTTCACAGAGCTCGATCTTCCCGACGGCTCGACGGCGAGGGGCATCGCGACGCCGCCCATCAACTACACCGAGGACTTCGAGCCTGCGTCTCCCTCGGACCCGGAAGCCACCCCCATCGTCACCTCGAACGGCACCGCGTCCATTCGCGTGGGGGTCATGCCCGGAGACAACGAGACGATCTTCTTCGATCTGAAGCAAGTCGTGACGATGAGCCGGGAGGTCCGGCGCGTCGCGCTCGGGTCACTGGCGGCGCTGTCCACCGACGAGCAAAGCGTGCTCTTCGCACCCGTATTCGACCCGGTAACCGCGGGAGGGGACGCCGTGCTCGAGCTGGATCTCGGGGGTATCGAGTCCGTGGGGTTCGGGCCCAATACGGTTTCCCTCAAATCGAAGGGCCAGACGGTCACGGCAGTCATCGAAGCGGCCGGCGGAGACGTCGAGAAGATCGTCGCCTCGAGCGTGAGGTTGAACGTGGGCGGGCTCGACCCCACCCCACAGCTTCTACCCCGGGTTACCCACGTGACCGACAACGATGGAGACGGAAATCTGGAGCTCGTGTGCAAGTTCAGTCGATCGGAGCTTCAAGCACTCTTGTCGCTTCCAGACGGAGGAGAGGCGTATGGCGGATTGCTCCTGAGCTGGAGCAACAACGCCGAGAGCTGCGCCAACGGCAGCTGCCAAGGCGCATACCCATTCGTCGTTCGGATTATCGAATAGTTTGGCATCATGGCCTACGCCCCGCCGCCGGTCGCGGCGTGGCGTGGGCCGCTGATTGCGGATTGAGTGCCGGCGCTTAGCTCAAACGCTCGAGCGCTTGCGCCAAATCTTCGCGGAGCTCGGCTTCATCTTCCAGACCGATGCTGAGTCGGAAGAGAGTGTCGTCGGCATAGCGGCTCGGATGGCGTCGAACCGAGAGGCTTCCTTTCGGAGACACTTGCACAAGGCTCTGAAAGCCGCCCCAG
>JAJCXL010000305.1 GCA_029263435.1 Acidobacteriota bacterium
AGGGCGCTGTGGCCCGCGTAGAGAGCTCCCGCGAGCGTGAGGCCCACCGACAGCAACACCGTCTCGATCACGAGCGCGCGAACGGGGCGAGTCCGGTACAAGAACCCGCTCCTGAGAACGCCCGTGACGAATACCACTCCCAAGACGAGGGCCGTCGGCCCGGGCGCAACGAGCGCCACGACACCACCGAGCGCGAGCGCCCCTAGCCCCACGCGCAACCCCCGGGAGCGTTGCGACGCGACCGCAAAGAGGTAGGCCGCTCCGAGCGCTAGGCACCCGATGCTCAACGAGGCCCTCCCGGGAACGCCCTCAGCGGCCATCCACGCCGGCACCGTCAGCAGTCCGGCGAACGCCGCGAAGGAGAGGCTCGCGACGAAGCCGTCCCTGCGGGCCGTCACGGTTGCTCTCCCTTCACGCCCTTGCCTCCTTTGCCGTCTTTGCCACCCTTGATAGACGCCCGGCTGCGGCGGAGAAGCTCGAGCTCCACCTCCTCGTCCGCGACGATGGGGTCGTAGCCCGACCAGAGGTCGTCGCCGCGCTCCCGCGCCGCGGTTTGGTCGAGATGAGTCTTGACTCGACAGCGGAGCTCTTGAAACTCGGTCTCATGCTCTCCGAGCGTTTCCGCGAGGCTCTCCCGCTCCGAGACACCTCGCTCGAGCCGATGGTCGATATAGGCCAATCGACGTTTCAGCGGGATCCGTTTCTTGATCGCGTAGCGGGCGAGCGCTTCCTTGTCTCCCTCGAGCGCAATCGTGATGTCCTCCTCGAGTCCTCTCAGTGTGATCTCGAGCCCCTTTCTCTCTTCTTCCAGGTTTTTCTCCTCCGTTTCGAGTGCTTCGAGCCGGGCACGCTTGCGATGCAGCTCTAGCTCGGCTTCTCGTAGGTGCTGCCTCAGCAGAAGCGAGCGGTCCTCCACGGTATCGACGACGCCATGAGCGTCGGCTTTCACGAGTGTGGCGATGCGGTCCATCAGTCCCATGTCGTCCCTCCTCTCACTTCGGTGCTTTCTTGCTACCGGCACGGCGCCCGTCCCAAGACGAGGCCTGTCTTTGCTTGCTCATGCGGTTCTGTTTGAGCTCCTGGTCCGCTCCGGTAAACGCGTCTTCGACTTCCCTCGCCAGGCTCTTGAGCTCGTCCAGGTTGCGCTCGACGACGGGGCTCGCGAGTGCCTCGTTCATTTCGCCGTTTCGGACGCGGTAGGACTCGATCGCGCGCTCGGCCTCCTGCCTCGCACCCTTTTTGACGGCGAGAGCTACCTCTTCTTGCAGCCGGTTGTAGTCCTCCTCGACCACCGAAGCTTCCCAGACTTCCTTGTCTACGGAAGCGAGCATCCGTTCCCGGTCCGGGACACAGGCGACCATAGGCCTGCCCGACAGCGTGCGGCTGCTGCGCTCCCCATCGGCGGTGTAGCGGAGCACGAACGCTCCCAGGCCATGCTCACCGAGCGTATCGACCGGCACGGATAGCGTCACCCAGATCTCTCGCTGCTGTCCCGCGAATAATGAACCGGGGCGAAAGCGAACCAGATTTCCTTCGCGCTCGAGGGGATAGCCCGCCGCATCGAGAACACTCACGCCTTCGCCGGGCTCGATCTCGATGTCGACACCGGTCGCCACTGTCATGCGCGTCGCTTCGAACTCACGCGCGAATACGCTCGCGAGGTCCTGAGTGCTCTCCAAGTAATAGTAATTACCGGTCCCGGCATCCGCCAGCCCACTCATGAGATATTCGTTGAAGTCGGCACCGATACCTATCGCGGACATCACGTATTCGCGCTTGGCGGCTCTTCGCGCGCGATGAGTCAAACCCTCGAAGCTCGCATCGCCTTCGTTCGCGAGTCCGTCGGAGAGAAGAATCACTCGACTCGCGCGACCTCCCGAACGCTCGGCAAGAGTCTCGAGCGCGAGCTCGATCCCGCCACTCATGTTCGTGCCGCCACCCGCGGCCACTCGGCTCGTGATCCGTCGCCAGCCGTCTCTCGCTTTCGACGTCGCCGCCGATAGCGGGATATCCAGCCGAGCTTCAGAAGAGTAGGAAACGAGAGCGAACCGGTCTCGCTCGTCCAGCTGCAAGAACAGCTCTTCTACCGCCCGACGCGCGTAGTCGATCTTCGTTCCTTCCATCGAGCCGGAACGGTCGAGGACGACGAGGACGTCTGTCGGCACCCGCGTCGCAGCCGAGACCAAACTCGGCTCCGCGCCGACCAGGAGCTTCATGCGCACTTGGCCATCGCCACCTTGAACCACCGCACCGCGGCTGAGCTGGCCGGTGAACGAGATCGGCCCAGCCGAGCCGGACGTGAAGTGCACCCGTCGGGTAGAGCTCTCTCCCGACGGGGTCATGCCAATCGCGGCAACGACCGTGGCCGCTGCGAGCGCCGCCACGGCAATCAGCGAAGTCTGGCTTCGTTTCTTCGAGTGATTTCTATCGCTCATATCCGTTCTCCATGCGTTTGGGGTTTGGTTTTGATTCACACATCGGTTGTACAACGCGACGGCGCAAAACACTGCAAAACCCGAGTAAAAGGGACACTCGCCGGTTTTACTTTCGTTTTACGAAAGGCTCGTTCGAGACGTCGGTACAATGGAACGAAAGATGCCCAAACCGAAGATCCTTCTCGTCGAGGACGAAGCGTCCATCCGAGAAGGAGTGTGCGACGTGCTCGCCTATCACGGTTATCAGCCGGCTTTCGCAGAGTCAGGCCCCGACGGTCTCGCGCGCGCCACGAACGAAGATTTCCCGTTGGTCTTGCTCGACGTGATGCTGCCCGGCATGAGTGGGCTCGACGTCTGCAAGGCTCTGCGCGCGAACGATCCCAACCAGCTCATACTGATGCTCACCGCCAAAGGCTCCGAGGACGACATCATCGCGGGCTTTGGGGCCGGAGCGGACGACTATGTGACGAAACCGTTCTCGGTGCGCGAGCTCGTCGTTCGGGTCGAGGCACTGCTCAGGCGAGCGGCTCCACCAGCGACGATGCCCGACGTGTTCCAGTTCGGCGCTTGGCGCATCGATCCTTCGCTGCGGGTCGCGCAAAAAGATGAAACGTCGAGCGCTCCTGTGGTTAGCGATCCGATAGAGGTCGACCTGACGGCTCGCGAAGTCGCGCTGCTCTCAGTTTTCGTTCGGGAGAAAGGCCGGATCGTCAGCCGGCGACGGCTGCTCGCCGACGTTTGGCAGATGGCGGGCGCGGATGATGTCGAGACGCGCACGGTCGATATGCACATCGCCAAGCTACGAAAAAAAATAGGCGGAGGCCGCGAGGCTCTCATCGAGACCGTGCGTGGCGCCGGTTATCGATTCTCGGGCTGAGCGTCATCATGACCCAAACCGCAAAGCTCCGACTCGCTTTCGGAAGCCTTGCGATCGTGCTCATCGTGCCGCTCGGTCTCGTTATCCAGCGCGCCCTCGAAAGCGAGCGCGCGGAGCGCGAGCGCGTGCACGAGGCGGTCGCGGAGCGGATCCTAGATGAGATGGAGCGAGAGCTGAACGCGTTTCTAGCCCGCGAAGAGGAGCGCCCGTTCGAGCACTATCGCAACGTCGTGCTTCCCAACCAGGCGCTGTCCGCCGGTTCTCCGCCGACGTTGTCGCCCCTCGCCGAGGCTCCTGGTGAGCCTTTCATCGTCGGCTACTTTCAGATCGAGCCGGATGGCACCGTGACCAGCCCGAGAAACGTCGGTTCGCCGGAGTCGCAACGAGAGATCGATGAGATCATCCAAACCGTAGGCGACCATTGGCAACAACGAAGGGCAACCACGCGCAACGCTTCGCCTCCCGTCGAGCTCGACGAGAACAAGCAAGGTCCGGTCGCACGAAAGCAAGGCCCGGAGAGCGAGAGTGCGTTTCGCGAGCTCAACCGCGCCGCCACCGATCGCCAGGAACGCGTCGCCAAAGTGAGCCAAGCTCCAGCCGCGAACGTGTATAGCTTCTCGAGCGAAGAGGAGGATGAGGTCCTTCAACAAAGCCTCGACAATGCCGCACCGGCGATCACGCGCTCATTCGAACGAGCCGTCGAAGACACCCTCCAGAAGAAAGCGAACGAGTCCATCGATGTCCGGCTGGAGCCAATGATGGGAAGCGCGATGGCGGCGCAACGGATGATGCTCTATCGCACTGTCGTCATCGACCAGTCCGTCTATCGTCAGGGCATCTTGATCGACACCGGCGCATTGACCGGCTGGCTCGGAGAGCGCGTCCTAAAGACGAGCGCCCTGAAGCGCTCCGTTCGGATCCTCGACGGCGACGAAGAGCTCTCGCTTTCGGAGCTCGGCGCAAGCTTTTCGTTCGACCACCGATTCGCCGACCCGTTCTCTCCGGTCACGAGCGTCATCGTGCTCGAGCCCCTGCCGGAGCTCGCCGCCTCGAGTTATCTCGTCACCCTAGCCGCATTGCTATTGCTCACCGCGACGGTCGGCCTTTTTTCGATCTATCGGATGGTGGCCGTCGCCATCTCCTTCGCCGAGAGACGACAGAATTTTGTCTCGGCCGTATCGCACGAGCTCAAGACCCCGCTCACGGCGATCCGGATGTACGGAGAAATGCTTCGCGACCAGCTCGTCCTCTCGGAAGACAAGCGACAACGCTACTACGTCCTCATCACGGCCGAGACCGAACGCTTGTCACGACTGGTGGACAATGTGCTCGAGCTCGGCCGTCTGGAGCGCGAGGAGCACCCCCTCCAAACGACCTCTGACGACGTCGGGCCATTGCTCGAAGAGGCCATCGCCGTCATCGCTCCTCACGCGGAGACCGAAGGGTTTCAACTTCAGCTCGACATTGCGCCCGGTCTACCGTCTGTCCGCTTCGAGCGCGACGCGCTCTCTCAAGTGGTGTTCAATCTTCTCGATAACGCCGTCAAATACGGACGGAGCGAGAGCTCTCCTCGGATTCGCCTGACAGCGAAGCGGCATCCGACCGGCGTCGACATCAAGGTCGAAGATGACGGGCCAGGGGTCGCCGTCGAGCACGTCCCCCACATCTTCGACGCCTTCTACCGGGCGGAATCGGAGCTGACCCGCACGGCAAAGGGCACCGGCATCGGACTCGCTCTCGTCAAGGATCTGGTTGGGAGGATGGGTGGCCAGGTCAGCGCGCGAAACCGAACGGAGGGCGGCTTCACCGTTCGCGTGCGACTGTTCTCCTGAGCGCGCGGCGTCGTCCGGGCGCCCCACCCCCTAAAAGAAGAGGCTCCTGGTAGCGATAAGCAGAAGCGGAGGAGACCGCCGCGATGCCGTCCGCTGCCAAAACGCCAACTCCGACGAGTGTTCGTGTTGGCCGACCACGGAATGTACCGCCGATTCGCAGATCGCCACGGCGGTGGTGGTCGCGAACACGATGCTCGAGCTCGGCTTAAAGACGCTCACCGGGGGCTGTCTCGCCTTCGTGAGCTGCGATGCGTCGACCTGGAGCCGGGAGTGTTATGCCAACTCCGCGGCGGTCGGTTGTTTCCGAAGGAGCTTCGGTTGTCGGCCCAGCTGAGCGAATGGTTCGTCGACTCCATGTCTCAGGCGCAGGCCTACTACAATCTCTGGAAGCCGTCGCCCGTCTCACGCCCCGCGGCTTGCTATGGGTCTTCCAGCAGCCTAAACTGCGGGTCATCCACTCAATTCCTAGGAGGAATCTCTCCCCATGAAAATGCTAGCTATCACGAGTGCCATTCTGATCGCTCTCACGGCCTCGGCCGCCGGTGCCGCACCTGCTACTGCAGACGTCGGCCCCGTGCTGCAATCGATCGGGCCTCTGACCTTCGGACCGGGCGGGATCCTACTCGCCGCAGATAACAAAGGCGCTAAGATTTTCGCGATCGAGCTGGGCGACCAGGCATCGAGCGGGACTCCCGGAGCCAAAGACATCGCCGGCATCGACGCCAAGATCGCGAGCATGCTCGGTACCGATGCGAGAGAGATCAGCGTGATGGATCTCGCGGTCGAGCCCACCTCCAAAAACGCGTTTCTCGCGGCTCACAGAGGCGAAGGAGCTTCAGCGAAGCCGGTGCTTCTCCGCGTCGACGGCGCCGGTAAGCTCGACGTGATCGATCTAGCCAAAGTGAGCTATACGGTGGCTTCGATTCAAAACGCGCCCAACCCCGACCCGAAAGCACGGAGAGACCCGCGCCAGGCGACGGTGACGGACATGGTCTATGTCGATGGCCGAGTGTTCATCGCGGGTCTGTCGAATGAGGAATTCGCCTCTAAGCTTCGCTCGGTGAAGTATCCGTTCGAGGCCGTCGATGAAGGCACGAGTGTCGAGATCTACCACGGGGCTCACGGTCAGTGGGAGACGCGCTCGCCGGTCTACACTTTCGTACCGTACGAGATCGACAACGAACAGCATCTGATCGCGGGCTATCTGTGCACCCCACTGGTGAAGTTTCCGGTCGCGAAGCTGGCGGCGGGAGAAAAGCTCGTGGGCACGACCATCGCGGAGCTAGGCAACCGTAACCGCCCGCTGGATATGGTCGTGTACAAGAAAGACGGCAAGGACTACATCTTGATGTCGAATACGAGCCGCGGCGTGATGAAGATCTCGACTGACGGTTTCGGCGACGAGCCGGCGATCACCGAGCCGGTGGGCGACACCGCTGGGGTTAGCTACGACACCATCGCGAGCATGAAGGGTATCGAGCAGCTCGACCTCTTCGATGACAGCCACTCGATCGTCCTCGCGAGAACCGATGCCGGTGCGCTCAACTTGGAAAAAGTCGCGCTTCCCTAGCGCTTCGACTTCTTGGCGTCGGCGCCTCAGTGGCGTCGGCGCCATCGTGTGCCTCCTCACCGGGCTCGCGCTCCCCGCCTCGGGTGACGTGCGGGTCGATCTCGTGGACGGAGCGATCGAGGTCTCCGGACTCTCCGACGTATTCCTTTCGAGCTTGGCACACACGGAATGGACTTTCGAGGAGTGGACTCGAGTCCTGAGAGTCGCGGTCTCTTCCGACGCATCGCCCATTCTCGGCACTCATGAGGTCGTCGGAGCGTCTCTTCGGTTCCGCCCGATGTTCACTTTCGACGCCGGGCGTGACTACTTCGTCAGGCTCGAGCACGAAGGCCAAGTCGTCACCCAAACGGTGAGCCTTCCGGCCGTGATACGTGAGCGAACGACGCGGGTGACTGAGGTCACTCCAACGGCCGGGGTGTTACCTGAGAACCAGCTGAAGCTCTACATCCATTTTTCCGCTCCGATGGCGGGCGGCGATGGGCTCGAGTTCGTTCGGCTCCTGGACGAGGCGGGCGAGCCGGTCGTGGACCCGTTTCTTCCGCTGGGTGAAGCGTTTTGGAATCGAGATCGCACGCGCTACACCATCTTCTTCGATCCAGGTCGCGTGAAGCAGGGCATCCTGCCCAACGAGCAATTGGGGCGCCCCATTCTCGCCGGCCATACTTACCGGCTCGTCATCGACGAGGCGTGGCGTGACTCGCACAGCGTTGCCTTGGTGGGATCTTTCGAGAAACGGTTCTCGGTCGGCCCCGCCGACGAGTCCCCACCGGACCCCGAGAACTGGCAGCTCACCATCCCCGCCGACGGAACCCGAGAGTCTCTGGTCGTCGACTTCGGTGAGTCGCTCGACCACGCCATCCTGGATCGAGCCTTGAGCATCGAAGGGGTCTCCGGCCAGGCTGAAGTCTCTCGCGATGAGACCCGGTGGTCGTTCCGGCCGGACCAGCCGAGGAGCGCTTCGGAGCACACTCTCGTCGTGCTCACCCTGCTCGAAGATCTGGCCGGAAATCAGATCGGAAAAGCGTTCGAGGTCGACGTTTTCGAGCAGATAGAGACGCCGGAGGCCCAGAGCGCCTCGTACCGTCTGTCGTTCATCATTCCGCCAGATAAGCGCTAGATTCGAGGAGCGCGAGCAGCGCCCATCCCGAGGTCGAGATGTATTGGGCGTAGCTCGTCTGGCCCGCGGGGCGAG
>JAJCXL010000306.1 GCA_029263435.1 Acidobacteriota bacterium
GACTCGGAGATACATCGCCCAGCAACAGTTCGAGGTGCGGTAGTGGTCGTTCTCGCTCGCCCAGCCCTTGTGCCAGAAGCTGACCCACGTGTGCTCCTTGCGGGCTTCCAATCGAACCCCGACCCGGGTGCCGATCCAGTCTTGGTCGGCAGCGACCATTTCGAGCTCGAACTCCGAGCTCGGGACCACCCTCGTGACTATCGCCCGCCAGTCGTAGCCAGCTCCAAAGTGAAGCTCGTACTCGGAGCCTTCCACCGGCTCCCCCGACGAGGCCTTGGTCCACCACTGGTCGAGCCCGGCCGACGAGGTCACCGCCTCCCAGACCTGCTCCGCGGGCGCTTTGATCGGAAGATCGTGCAAGACATCCACCATGAACCCTCCTGTTCTTTTCTTCAGCCGACGACGTCTTCGAAGACTCGCTTGTAGTTCCCGCCGAGGATCTTCTCGATGCGGCTCGATGGATAGCCTCTTCGCTCGAGTGCCTGCGCGAGATGAAGAAGCCGCTTCGGGTGGTCGAGCTCCGGAACCCGCATGTGCTTCACCTCCCACGTGAGCTGCGGAAAGTCGTTCACCCGCCGCTCGAACCCGCGCTGATGATCGTCCGCCTCCGTGGGACGGGCGGTCGTCATGTCGACGACGTCTTGATCGGTACCGACCCCGACCGCGTCCTCGCCGCCGAGATTGATGACGTGCTCGAGATGCTCGATGAAGTGGTCGATGCGGATCTCGGGATCCTTCGTCAGCCAGCCGCTCTGGTTGTAGACGCAGAACACACCGCCTCGCTCCGCGAGAGCGCGAATATTCCGATCGCTCACGTTGCGAGGGTGCGGGTTCAACGCGAGACACCCCGAGTGCGAGTAGATGCACGGCTTTTTCGAATGCAGGATGCCATCGAGCGACGATGCTTCACTGACGTGCGAGAAATCGGCGATCACACCGAGCCGGTTGAACGCTTCGATCGCTTCGAAGCCGAAGCGGCTGAGGCCGGCGTTCGCTTTCTCCCACACAGTGTCCGCCAGATAGTTGCGCCGCCCATCCGCGAGCTGGATTTGCCGGACCCCGCGCTCTGCGAAAGTCTCGAGCTTTCCGAGATCCCAGCCGAAGGGTGACGACATCTGGAAGCAGAAGATGAACCCGACCCGGCCCGACCGCTTTGCCTCTTCGAGCTCCGCCATGTTGGTTACCTTGATGAACACGTCCGGATGATCGCTGACGACCTTGTCCCACGTCGTGATGCGATCCTGCACCGCCTGGAACAGGGACTCGGCTTTCGAGAGCTCGTCATAGAACGAGGTCATGTTCATCGCCAGGGCGGTGATGCCCGATGTGCGCAACGCCTCGATCTTCTTGGGGCGCAGGTATTGAGCGTAGCGAATCGGCGGTGGCTCCGCCGAAAAGCACATGGCATCGATCGAGGTCGCGCGAGCGTAAATCTCTTCCGCGGACTCCTGCGTCGACGCTGGCGATGGACCTAGCGCGGCCATACCCGCCGGGACCGACATGGCACCCAGAAATTCACGTCTCTTCATGGAGACTCAATATCACAGGGTGCGCTCCCGTTTCCTTCTCCCTCCTGAGCTAGAATCGCGGAAAAGTCATGACAATCGAGATCGGTGCCCGACTCGGGGCGTACGAGATCCTTGCGGCCGTGGGCGCGGGCGGCATGGGTGAGGTGTACAAAGCGAAAGACACACGTCTCGACAGGATTGTCGCTATCAAAGTGCTTTCTTCCGGGCGGTCCTCGAGTGGCGAGCTTCGGCAGCGATTCGAGCGAGAAGCCAAAGCGGTGTCCGCGTTGAACCACCCGCACGTTTGCACGCTGCACGACATCGGCCGCGACGGCGACATCGACTATCTGGTGATGGAGTACCTCGAAGGCGAGACTCTCGCCGAGCGTCTCCTTCGAGGGGCGCTCCCGATAGACGCGGTGATAGCGATCGGTCGGCAGATCGCCGACGCGTTGGATAGAGCGCATGCCGCCCGTGTGGTGCATCGCGATCTGAAGCCGGCGAACATCATGCTGACGAAGACGGGTGCGAAGCTGCTCGACTTCGGTCTCGCGGCACCGTTGCGCGAACGAGCGGGCGTGATGAGCTTCGACGGATCGGCGCCGACCGCCGAGCGCAACCTCACCCAGGACGGCGCTGTCATCGGCACGTATCAATACATGGCACCTGAGCAGGTCGAGGGAAAGGACGTCACCCCTCGCACCGACATCTTCGCGCTCGGAGCGGTCTTGTTCGAGATGGCGACGGGTCGCAAGGCGTTCAAGGGAGATAACCCGGCGACATTGATGTCGGCCATTCTCTCGACCGATGTTCCAGCGGTGTCCAGCGTGCGACAAAACGCCCCCGCCGCGCTCGATGCCATCGTGTCCAGCTGCCTCGAGAAATCGGTGGAAGACCGATGGGGCTCGTCCGGCGACGTGGCGAAGTATCTCGGTTTCGTCGCGGATGGTCGGGTGGAGCCAACGGCGACGCGCAAACTGAGGATTCGCGGTTCACTGCGGACCGCCGCCGCCATCCTGGCTGGGATTGCGCTGGGCGGCATTGGGTTGTGGCTCGCGAGCCCGACAAAGCCCGCCGGGGCGATGCGGGTGAGCATCCCAGGACCGGCTGAAGCACCGATTCCCGGAGAGATCGCACTCACTCCTGACGGCAAGACTCTCGTGTTCGTGGGATTCAAGGTGGGCCGGAGTACGTGGGCGCTCTATCGCCGCGCTTCCAGTGATTGGGAAGCGAGCGCTCTCGTGGGAACAGAGGGCGCACGTTCGCCCTCGATCTCTCCCGACGGCGAGTGGATCGCCTACGCGACGACGGAGGGTTTCAAGAAGCTGCCTCTAGCCGGAGGGACACCGACCACGCTGAGTGATCTTTACGCTAACTTCGGCTCGGACTGGGGTAGCGGAGGTCGGATCGCTTTCGGCTCGGGCAGCGACGCGGGCAACGAAGCGATCTATGTCGTGCCGGAGAACGGCGGTGAAGCCGTCCGGCTCACGGACCCGGCTATCGTTCCCGCGCGCGATCCTCAATGGCTTCCCCGCGACCGAAACCTTCTCATCGTTACCGAGGCTGGAATCGAGGCCCTCGACCCCGACTCACGGTCGCGAACGTTCCTTCTGGAGGGAGACTCTCCTCGCTACGTTTCGTCAGGACATCTCGTTTTCGCGAGAGACTCTACCTTATGGGCGGTCGGATTCGACGCGCAGACACTCGAAGTTCGAGGGGACCCGGTGCCGGTCGTCGAGAATGTCTCGCGAAGCTCGACCGAAGCCTTCTATGCCGTCGGAGTGGACGGCGCTCTAGCCTTCCTCCCCGGCGGAAGCGCGAGCGCCAAGTCGCTCCTTTGGGTCGATCGGAAGGGAAACGCAACGCCTATCGAAGGGCTTCCCACCGACAACTATCTCGACCTATCGCTTTCCCCTGACCAGAAGCGAGTCGCGGCGACCGTTCGTGGACCGGACGGAGAGAACATCTGGGTGCTCGACCTCGAGCGTGGTAGCCGCAATCAACTCACCCTCGACGGAACCAACCAGACGCCCCGTTGGTCGATCGACGGCTCTCACATTCTCTACAGCTCTCCCCGCGATGGAACGTGGCGTGTGTTTCGCACCAAAGCCGACGGGTCCGGCCACGCTGAAGCCTTGCCCATCACCGAGAGCGCGCGGGTCGTCGACGTCTCCCCGGACGGAGAGCAGATTGCTTTCAATCCTCCGGAGTTCACCTCCAATATGTCCATCTGGAGCAAGAAGACCGGGAGCGTCGTCGTCGATGAAACTCCGTTTTTCGACGGAGGTCCGAGGTTCGACCCCACCGGCGACTATCTCGCCTACACGTCCACGGAGACCGGACAGCTCGAGGTGTATATCCGCGCGATCGAGACGGGCGAACGATGGACGGTCTCGAAAAGTGGCGGCAAGCAAGCGGTGTGGGCGCGGGATGGACGGACCCTCTTCTATCGGTTCGGAGGCGAGATGTGGTCCGTCGACATCGAGCGCGGTTCGGATTTCGTGCCGGGCGAGCCGGTCCTCTTGTTCGACCAGCCTTATGGCGTGACTGCGGACAATCCCATTGGTACGATTCCCCAGTTCGATGTCGCCTCCGATGGTCGCATTTTGATGACTCGCGACGTGAGCAGTGGTCCGACCGAGATACGATTGATGCTGGACTTGCATGAAGAGCTGCGTCGGCTGACCGAGCCGCGGTAACGTATGGCGCGCATGAGAACCCCGATCATTGGTGTCATGGGTCCGTCTGCACCGAGCGACGAAGTGCGCGAGCTCGCTCGTCAGCTCGGTAGCGCGTTGGCGGCTGCCGGGTTCGTGGTGTTGAGCGGCGGGCGCGCCTCCGGCGTGATGGAAGCGGTCAGTAAAGGCGCGAAGTCGGAAGGCGGCCTCGTCATCGGTATCCTTCCGGATGACCACGCCGGCGGAGCTTCTGAATATGTCGACATCCCGATCGTGACCGGAATGGGAAGCGCTCGTAACAATATTAATGTGCTCTCGAGCGATGTCGTCATCGCCTGCGGGATGGGTCCAGGAACGGCCTCGGAGATCGCTCTGGCGATGAAAGCCGGAAAGCCCGTGATTCTGTTGGCCGTCGGGGAAGACAACGAGCACTTCTTCTCGAAGCTCGGCCGAGCTCTGATCGCACAAGACGTCCACGAAGCGCTACGGTTAGCGATGACCCGTCTGTCGACTCGGTAAGCGGCGTCAGTCGCGGCCGAGTAGCCTCGACACCCAGCCTCTTTTTATCTGATACGCGAAGACAGGCTCGGTTCCGTGCCGCCGCACTACCGTTTGCGGTCCGTAGCGACCCCATGAGAATCCAAAGCCTATCTCTGACTCGCGCATGTCGATGACGAGATAGGTCTCGTCGAGGCGCTCGGCAAAAGCCTTCAAGACGTCGTCGCTGGAAGCCACACATTCTTCGAACGTCGCTACGCCAGGATTGTCGCGCCACACTTGGAACAATCGATCCTCGTGGACGTCGTCCACGAGACTCGCAAACGGCGGCTCGGCGAGCTTGAATAGCTCGGCGAGGAAATCGCTCAACGACGCGCTTTGATAGAGCAGGACCGGAGCGTCATGGCAGTGGAAATAGATCGGAGCAACGTCGCGCGAATCCGGCGCCAAGTCGGCGACCCAGAAGTTGCCGAACCCGTCAGCCGCGATCGGGAGCCCATGTGGGAACATGTCGGACAGCTCGACATCAAAGGATGCGCCTGTGAAGTCGACCAGCTCGACGGGCCCGGAGAATCCACGGCAAAACTCCAGCAGCTCGCGTATGGAAGGGGGTATCGTGCAGGGAAGCTCCGCTTCCAGTTTCGCTATCTCGAACGCCGATAGTCCCGGGCTCAGCACGAAATCGACGGACTCGCCGTCCGCGGAGACGAGCTTTCGCGATCGAGCGTCTCGCACGATATCGAGGGGCGTGGTCTCTACCGACATGGCTGACGTCGTGAACTAGTACTGAGCGACGAAAGCGATCTTCCCGATGGGCTGGATCTTACAAGGGCCGATGAGTCCGCGAAGCCTTTCTTCGGTGAAATGCTCGGTGATGAACCCGCCCTTGGTTACGACCCGCTCTTCGGTGACGGAATCGATGTCATGTCCGAGGTTTCGGTACCACTCCTTCCTCGCCGGGATGGAGGGCGGCGCGTAGACGCTGAGGATCCTCGCGCCTTCGGCGGGAGCAAGGCGCTTCATCTCATCGACGACCGCCATCTTGTCCGCCATGGTGCCCCACGTGTTGGTGAGGCAGACGGCTCGGTCGAAGTCGGCGTCGAGGGGCACGGCAGTGGCGTCGCCGACTAGAAATTGCAATCGCCGGTTCGGGCGTTGCCGAATGGCCTCTGCGATATAGGCCTTCTCGTAGTCGACGCCCACGCCCTGGGACACGTCATCTTTCATCGCGATCAAGTGACGCCCCGTGCCGCAGCCGATATCTACGACCCGTCCACCGAGCGGGACTAACGTTCGCACGAGCTCCGCTTCCGCGCTCAAGAAGTCACGAATCGCTGGGGGCTGAGTCCGCGGGTCGAGCGCGCTGTTCAGCAAGCCCTCCGCATAGACGTCATCGTTGTTCATGAGCGCCCTCCCGGCGGTTGCAGGTTGAAGTCTCCCACAAAACGCTCTTGAAGCGTCAGCGCTTCGCATGCCTCATCGAGAGCGTCGAACTCGGACGCGAATGTTCGCCGGAATCGATCTCGCGCGTCTCTCGAGACCCAGTAGTCGATGGTCATGAAGCGGTTTGGATCGGAGGCATCTCGAAGGAGCTCCGTTCGCAAGTAACCGTCGTCCCGAGCGAAGAGCTCGATCCACTTGCCCCCCGACCCGTAGACCGAGATGAACGCGTCGGCGTGGTTGGTGTCGACGACGTACTCCCATACGTAGGCGAACATTAGACCCCGAATCAGCTCAGGTCGAAGAAGTCCTCACGGCGTACTCATCTGGACGAGATCCCAGAGATTTCCGTACAGGTCGACGAACACGGCGACCGTACCATAGCTCTCGGTCTTTGGTGCGCGGACGAACTCGACCCCTTTCGAGCGGTAGGCCTCGTAATCGCGCCAGAAGTCATCGGTGCAGAGAAACAAGAACACGCGACCGCCGGTCTGATTTCCGATCCGAGAGCTTTGCTCTTCCGACGCGGCGCGCGCGAGGAGGAGGCGCGACTCCGTGGCGCCCTTCGGTGCCACGACCACCCAACGCTTGTCCTGATCGGGGACGTAGGCGTCCTCGATCTTCTCGAAACCCAATGTTCCCACGTAGAAGTCGAGAGCCTCGTCGTAGTCCCTGACCACGAGAGCGGTTAATCCCAGCGATTGCTTCACTAACGGCTTTGGCTCATTGCAACGCTTCGGAGACGGCCGCGCGGGCGTGAATGGCGGTGGTATCGAATAGCGGCGTGCTCGTATGGTCTTGTTTCACCAGCATCGTGATCTCGGTACAGCCCGCGATGACGCCTTCCGCACCGGAGCCGGTGAGCTCCTCAATGATGCGCAGGTACTCCGTCCTCGAGTCCGGCCGAATGATGCCGAGGCAAAGCTCTTCGTAGATGACCCGATGGACGAGCTGTCGATCGCTCTCGCTGGGAACGAGGACACGAAGTCCGTGGCGCTCCAGCCTTCCTCGATAAAAGTCTTGCTCCATCGTGAACTGTGTACCGAGGAGCCCGATGGTCGTTAGACCGGCTGCCGTGATCTTCGCGGCGGTGGCATCGGCGATGTGAAGCAAAGGAATGCCTATGGCGGCTTCGACGTCTTCCGCGACTTTGTGCATCGTGTTCGTGCAGATGAGCAACAAATCCGCGCCGGCTGCCTCGATCGCCCGCGCTTTCTCCACGAGGATGTCCGCGCACGCGCTCCAATCTCCTCGATGCTGAAGTGCCTCGATCTCTTGGAAGTCGACGCTCACCATCGCGATGGGAGCGGAGTGAAGCCCGCCTAGCGCGCGTTTAGTCTCCTCGTTGATCCAGCGGTAGTAGAGCTCGGTGCTTTCCCAGCTCATCCCGCCCAGGAGACCAATCGTTTTCAACCCGCCCTACTCAGCGTTACTCATCCGGCGGCGCGGAGGATTCGCTCGCGGCACCCGCGACGACACTCGGCCTGGTCATCGTCTCCGCGACTTCACTCGCGCATTGCGGGCACATACCGTGGCTCAATTGCGGCAGTGGGTACGTGATGAACAAATCAAGAGCTTGGACCGCGTCTTCGACTTCGACCCATTGATCATGGGAGACAGGGATCTTCTTGCACCAACTGCAGATCATCACGACCTCTTCGGAAGAGCGAGTCGAGATGTCGAACAGCGCGACGCTCGATCGAGGTTCCTTACGAATGATGGTCGCGGTCAGAGACAAGTTGCCTTCGCCGAGATCGTCGACCGTGAGCTCCATGAATCGGCGCGTCGCCGGAGAATCACATCGAAAAGGGACGACGACTCTACGGTGCCGCTCGCGCACGGTTGAGAGAATGAGGCCATATAGATGACGCACTTCCTTGCCGGCGAAAAAACTCCAGATGGAGCGTCCAATGACGGATTGCCGCGTGAGCTCGGGGGCTCGATTCTGCGCCGCAAAATCGAGCCAGGCCGAATCGACAGCGGTGATGCAGTCGCGGGAGTCGATCTGGTAGTGAAAAACTCCGGTGCTAGTCACCTGCTCAGAGTATCACTGACCGCGTGGCCAACGACCGCCTGCCGCTTTGCGCAAGGTCTTCTCGAACGCCGAGGCAGAGAGCGGCTCGCTGAAGAAGAAGCCCTGCATCAAACGGCACTGGCGCGCGGCGAGAAACTCCATCTGACCTACATTCTCGACGCCCTCTGCGACGATGCTGAGGTTCAAGCGGCTGGCCATCGCGATGATCGCATCCGTGATCTGTGCGTCCTTCCGATCCGTGGGAACCCGCCTGACGAAGGATTGGTCGATCTT
>JAJCXL010000307.1 GCA_029263435.1 Acidobacteriota bacterium
GGTGGCAAAAAAGACTCCAGACCGCCGAAAAGTACGAGCCCAGAGGTTCGGTCAATATGCCGGCAAGAATGGCGATGGACGCGGCGCTCGACTACCACCGTCACCTCACCCCCCAGGCGATCGAGGCGCGGGACCGCTATCTCGCGGCAAAGCTTCGGGCGGGACTCCGAGCGATCGACGGCGTCGACCTCTATGTCTCCGAGGACCCGCGGATGAGCTGTGCCCTCGTTTCGTTCACCGTGAAAGACATCAAGCCGACCGACCTCAACGCGATGCTCTGGGAGCGCCACGACATCTATATCCGGAACGTGACGCACTTGGAAGTGGACTGGGACGTCAACCGTGCCTCGATGCACATCATGGTCACGGAGCCACAGGTGGACGATCTCCTTGGAGCCATCGAGGAGATCGCGAAGCAAGCGTAGCTAAGCGGTAGGCGTAGAGACGCACAGGCGTGCAGTCGCGCGGGCGCACAGGCGTGCAGGCGTGCAGGCACGGCTCGACCCGGTGGGCCGCAGCCAGTACAATGCGCGAGCCTTGTAGGAGGGCCTCGATGCAACGTTTTCTGATTCTCTTTGCCGCCGTCGCTGTGTCGGCGATCCCGCTCGCCTGTCAAGACGGGTCGAGCGAGCCCGAGTCCGAGGCTGCCGCGTTGTCCTCGGACGTTTCGCCCGAGCCGGGCTCCAAAGAAGCACTCGTGGCTCGCGCCAAGTCGTTCGAGCTCGACACCGACTACACCCCGCCGCCAGGAGATCCTGCGGAGCATCACGCGGCAGCCTTCGCGAAAATCCTGTGCTCCGCGGTCTTCATCACGGGGCTGGACTTCGATTTCGCCGCGGAGCACGTCGGCTATTTCTCCGCGCCCTACGAGCCGCGTGCGAACATCGCCAAACGGGAGGTCGACGAGGCGAACAAAGCGGTTCACGTCACGCTTCCGAGCGGGGTCGTCCGAACGGCGAAGTACTACGGCGACCAAGGTTGTATCGCGCTTCCGAAAGGTCGCGATGACGTCTACTTCACCCCCGTGAAGCTCGAGAGCAAGCTTCCCGACGCCGCGACCACCCCGTGGCCGATGGGAGACGAGCTCTCTGACGAGCCCCTCGTGGAAGGGATCGACGCGGAGAAAGTCAAGGCCGCGCTCGACGCCGCGTTCGAGCCCGCGGAAGGTCTCACCGCTGCCTTCGTCGTCACGCATAAGGGACGTCTCATCGGGGAGCGCTATGGCGACGGTATCACCATGCACACGCCGCTCGAGAGCTGGTCGATGGGCAAGAGCCTCACCGCGACCCTCATGGGAATTCTCATCCAGCAAGGCGAGTACACGCTCGACCAGCCCGCGCCGATTCCGGAGTGGCAGGAAGACGGGGATCCTCGGCAAGCGATCCGCATTCAGGACATCTTGAGGATGTCGAGTGGACTTCGCTTTCGCAACATGGGAGACCCCGAGTGGGATCCTGAGCTCGGCTATCCCGACCACCTCTATGTCTATTCCGGCACGGTCAACTCCTTCGAGTTCGCGGCGAAAAGAGACCAGCAGTGGCCGCCCAATACTATCGGCCGCTACCGGAACTCCGATCCCGTTCTCACCAACTACATGGTTCGCCTGGCTGTCGAGAAAAGAGGCGGGGAGTATTTGTCTTTTCCTCGGCGTGCGCTGTTCGACAAGATCGGGATCCGGACCTTGAAGCCGGAGACCGACCCTTACGGAAACTTCTTGCTTCAAGGTTACGAGTTCGGCTCGGGCCGGGACTGGGCTCGCTTGGGGAACCTCTATCTCCAAGACGGCGTCTGGGATGGTGAGCGGATCCTACCGGAAGGATTCGTCGAGTTCGTCAGCACGGTAGCTCCGGCATGGGAAGCGGACGGGCGTCCGATCTATGGCGGGTTCTTCTGGATCAACGGCACCGATTCTTATCCCATTCCCCGCGAGTCTTACTACATGGCGGGCGCCGGCAATCAAAAGACCATCATCATTCCGTCTCACGACCTCGTCGTCGTTCGACTCGGTCACTACAAAGGATCGAGCCCTGGTGACGAAGGGCTGAAAAACGCCCTTGCGCTTTTGATGGAAGCGATTCCCGAGAGCGACTAGCAGGCCTTGTCAGGCCACGCAAACGCTACACGTTATTGAAGTCTTCGAAACAGGAGAAAAATTCTTGATGTCTGCACGTATCGTTGTCGGCCTGTGTCTCGTCCTCGTGACGACGGGATGTGCCTCCACACAAATGACCAAAAACTGGGTCTATCCCGAGCGCGGCCCACTCGAGTTCGACAAAGTGATGGCGCTCGTCATGGTGCAAGACCCCCTCACTCGGCAATCCGCCGAGCAGGCGCTCGTCCGGAGGATTCAACGAGCAGAAGCAGTGGCTTCCTATCAAGTTCTGCCCTTCGAGAAAATGGAAGACGTCGATGAAGTGCGCAAGGCCGTCGAGTCTTCGGGGGTCGACGCGGTGGTGGTCATGCGCCCGGTGTCGGATCAAGAAGAAGTCCGCTACGTGCCAGGGAGCTATCCCGCGCCGTACTACTCGTTCTACGGCTATTACGGTTGGGCCTATCCCATCTCTTACTCCCCGGGCTACTTCAAGAAAGAACGCACCGTGGCCATCGAGACGCATGTCTACGACGCGAGCGACGGGAAGCTCGTTTGGTCCGGTGTGAGTCGAACCACGAACCCGAACAACGTGCAAAAGCTGGTAGACGACACCGCGAAAGCGGTTCGAAAAGCGATGCGAAAATACGGCTTCCTTAGCTAGCGCGCCCTCTCCGTCTACCCGATCGACTCTCGAACCGGCGGAGCCTTGCCCGCACCCACCTCGACCAGGCTCCGGATGTAAGCGATATGACATAATTCGCCTTATCTTAGGGCCCGCGATTCGAAAGGCGGACGACGACCCATGGCATCTGGGCAACGATCCGATGCGCACGACCAAATAGAGGCGTTTGCCAGCGACCTCGATGAGCGGGATCTGGGACTTGCTCAGATCGAGAGCTTCGCACGACAGACTCCCGTCAACGCTTTCGTTACGATCAGCGTCGCCGTGGCCGCCACAATCGTTTTGTGGGGTCACGTGTCTCGTGCGTGGCTCCTTTCGTGGGCCTCTTGCCATGTGGCTCTCTCTCTGTTTCTAACGTTTCGGTGGTGGACTCGGCGCGGTCGCCGTATTCGCAAGCCCGCGGTCGAACGCTTGTTGTCCAAAGCGAAGTTTCTCGCTCTCGTCTCCGGTGCGCTGTGGGGCGCGATGGCGCTCTTCTTTCCAACCTTGCCGCTGCCACAGCTATTGCTGGCGTGCTTCATGCTGGGTGGGATCGCCGCCGGTGCGTCGACGACCCTCGCCGCTATCCCCCCCGCTGCCGCTTTGTACCAGGCGAGCTGCATTCTCCCGGCGGCGCTCTACCTGGCCCTTCAGGGCGAGGCGCTCTATACGGTCGTCGCTGCGCTCGCGCTGGTGCTCGCGATCGGGATGTTGGCGTCGACCGGGATCGTTTACTCGAGCTTCCTGGAGGCGGCCGTTGCGAGAGCCCGTGCGGCGGCCCTGTTGGAGACGTTCGAAGCAGCGCGCAGCGAGTGGCTCGCTATCGCGGAATCCGCGTCTGGGTTCGCACTGTTCGATCCTGACGATCGACTCTTGCTTTGGAACGACAACTTCGGCGATATCTTGTCGCTACCGAAGGCCGCCTTGTTTAGAGGGGGCCGGATGGATGCGGTCCTCGCTCGCGCGGCAAAGCCTCTGCCTCCGCCGAAAGATGCCGAGCACTTGTGGCTGACCGGCACGGCGAGCTTCAATCGAGATCGTCCCCGAGACGTCGTCCAGTTGGAGAACGAACGCTGGGTGAGGAGCGACTCGCGGCGCACCGAGAGCGGGCACACGGTCATGATTCATGAAGACGTCACCGAGCTCACGCGGGCGATGTCCGAGCTTCACCGATCCCGTCAGAAAGAGCTTCTCGGGCAACTCAGCGCAGGGGTCGCCCACGACTTCAACAACTTGCTGACCGTCATCATCGGTAATCTCGATCTCCTGCGCTCGCTCGTCTCCGTGCCCCGCTACCGGCGGCTACTCGACCAGGCGATGGATGCATCCAACCGAGGCGCTCAGCTGGTCGAGCGCCTCCTCGTCTTCGCCCGGCAGCAACCGCTCTCGCCGAGGCCAGTGGACGTCAATCGTCAGATTCTCGAAGCCGAGTCCCTGTTGCGGCGAACCATCGGTCCGTCCATCGTCATTCAGACCGAGCTAGCCCCGGACCTATGGCCCGCCATGGTCGACCCCGTACAGCTCGAAAACGCGATCGTCAATCTCAGCTTGAACGCGAGAGACGCGATGCCGACCGGAGGTACGCTCCGGTTCGAGACGGTCAATATCAACTGCGCCCTCGAAGACTCGAATGGCCGAAGTGAAGCGGAGTGCTCGCCCGGCGACTACGTTCGACTCACCGTGAAAGATGACGGGGCCGGCATGGCCCAGGAAGTTCGGGAGCGCGCGGTCGAGCCTTTCTTTACGACCAAAGGGATCGGGAAGGGGAGCGGGCTCGGCTTGAGCATGGTTTACGGATTCGCGAAAGCCTCGCTAGGCCACATTGAGATCGACAGCACCCCCGACCGATTCACGGCCGTCACGCTCTACTTGCCGCGGGCCGACGCCGACGGGCTGGAAGAGCCGACGGCCGGCTTGGGCGGGCAGGCTACTCCATCATCGCGTTGAAGAGCAGCTTGAAGGTCCCGTGGGTTTGCGCTCGATGCTGGGTGCGAAACCCGAAAAGGACGACCTTGCCGTCTCCCACTGTCGCTGCGACCATCGCCGATTTTTTCGACAGATGTTGCTCGCCGACGAGCCAGCCGCTTTGGAGAATGTCACGATCGACATAGCGAACGATCGTCTCGTAGCGCTCGTTGCCACGTGACGGGGTGATCTCGAAAGCCGCGTTCGACCAAAACAGAATCAAGCCGTCGTCGGGCATGCCGTAGCCCAACGTGGTGTCGTTGTCGAACGTCACTTTTAGCGTCGAGCCCGGACTGTAGAACTCTTTCGTGTCGACCCCCTCGAGGACGTTTCTCACGTGAAGGTCGAACTTGTCGATCGCGAACTCGCTGGCGTCACCGAGCGCGATGAGCGTCCCGCCGTCGTTCACGAACGCTCGCAAGGCGTCAACGCCCTTCTCGCCGATACCGCTCATGTACTCCGGCGGGTAGACGTCGGGCGGACGACCCGGCTGACGAGGACCTTCCTCCCCGGTAATCATCTCGGTCGTGTCGTGAGGGATCACGATGACGTCATAGCGCGAGCTCAAGTCTCCGCCTTGGATGACGTCGTCTTTGATCGAGTCGTAGGAGAAGGCGAACTGCTCGAACACGAAGCGAGTCCACCCTTCGTCCATGTTGCCGCCACGGTAGCGCTGATACATGCCCACGCGTTTTTTCGCGAGCGGGTGTAGGCCGGTGCTCGGCGCTCGACTCAGCGCTTCGAAGGAAAGGCCGGTCTGATCTGCGATATCCGCGTGGCCGGATCCACCGCTGACGACGAAGTCGCCCACTTCGAGCACTCCACTCGCTTCATCGACGCGTTGGACGCTAGCCCCGGCGTCCATCAGTAGGTTGACCGCTTTGTAGCTTTGGTTCAGCGTGCCGTCGAGTCGAAACGTGGTCGCTCCCTGAGCGACGCTCCCGGACATCGGGACGGGCCCTCCGAGCCGGTCGAAATCGTCAATGGCTTCGTTTACCGGCACGACAGTGACGCCCATGATCTCGGCCATCGTATGCGTCGCGGTGTCGTAAGGACGCAGGGGCGAGCCGTCACGGGCCCGGGTCCATTCGTTGTCCGGGTAGAGCGTGCGTCCGAGCAAGTTCCGAATGAGGCCCATCTTCGGCTGCGCGAGCGAAACGACATAGGAGCCTTCGTCGAAGCTCTTGCCTTCGACGACGAAGCCCTTGCCCGCTTCTTGGATCTCTACGTCGGACATCAACAACGTGTTGATCATCTTCTTCGTCGTCAAGTCATCGTGCTGGCTCTTCGGGATGACATAGGCTTTCGGGAAGCCGTTGGCGCCCCGCTCCGTTTGGCGTTTCGACTTCAGGTAGGCGTTCCAGAGCACCGTCTCCTTGTTCCGGGCCGCCAAGTCCTGAATCGCCCACGCGGCGACTTTTTGCTGGTCGACGATGTCGCGGAGTCTCCACCAGCCACCGGCCCACGGGTTCGGCATGTTCGACTGGGCGTCATATTCCGGCAGACCGCGAGCACCCCCTCGAAGCTGGTCGGGGTGGATATAGAGCGGCGAAGCGAGGCTGGCGCTCGCGGATTCCGTGAGCATGCCCGCCATGTTGTGAAACGGAGTGATCCAGTGCCAACCGAAGTGACCCCAGCCTGGATACTGCCCGGCATTGAGCACGCCGGCCATTCCGGCTTCCTCGAGCTTGTAGGCGATATGTGCCCCGTACCAAGAGGTTTCCCGCCACATGAGTGGGTCGGCATAGGGGCGAATGGGCTCGCTGTAAGGCGGCACGTAGAAGCGGGCGCCGTAGCTTCCCATCTGGTGATGATCGACATAGGCCTCCGGCTTCCAGTCCCGATAGAGCACCTTCGCGGTGTAGACCGCCTCGACCATATTGAGGAAGTCCCCGTCGCGATTGTTATCGTGGCCGACATACTTGTGGTACAGAAAGGGGAGTCCCACACCTTCGTGCTCGGTACCTTTGTACTTGTAGTACCAGTCGGTGACCATGATCTGTCCGTCCGGGTTGAAGCACGGGAACATGAGCATGATGGTGTTGTCGAGAATGCGCTGGGTCTCCTCGTCGTCCCTAGTCGCGAAATCGTAGGCGAGCTCCGGGGCCGTCTGGGCGGCCGCCACCTCGGTCGAGTGGAGCCCGAAGGATTGGCTGACCACCGCGACGCCCTCTTTGATGAGCTCTCGGACCTCCGACTCGGACCGGTGTGGATCGAGAATCTGGAGGTTCACCTCGCGAAGACGATCGAGGTTCTCCATGTTCGCCTTCGACGTGATGATGACCAGCAAATAGGGGTGGCCCTCGGTGGAGGGACCGAGGTTTTCGACCCGGATCCGATCGCTCGATCCATCGAGCATGTCGAAGTACTCGACGATCTTGTCCCACCGGGCCAACTCGCCATCCGCTCCGAGTTGGAAGCCGAAGAAATCTTCGGGGGTCGTGATGTTTTGCGCTGGGGCCTGACTCGCGACGGTGAGCAGTGCGCAAACGGAGAAATAGAGCAGAATCGAGCTCGCTTTTTTCATCGGACCACCTCAGGAGGAACTATATCAGCGGTCGTCTCTCACTGGAGAGCCGGAATCGCGAAGAAATGTTGGAACCTTCGGACCGCTTTCGTCCGTAGGCATCATTATGTGGACGTTGGTCCGAGAGATTCGGCGTGCGTGGCGTGCTCTCATTACGAGCCCCCGATTCTCGGTGACTTCCGTCGCGACCCTAGCGCTCGGGATCGGAGCGTCGAGCGCGATTTTCAGCGTCGT
>JAJCXL010000308.1 GCA_029263435.1 Acidobacteriota bacterium
TCGACTCAAGGCGACCGGAACTTGCTCTGTCTCCTCGATGGGCTCCTCGAGGAAGATGGGGGAGACGAGAACCTTCTTCCCGGGCAGCCAAGTCGCGGTGCCCGCTACCAGGAAGCGAACGAACCAATGCCTGTCATCGAACAGGAAATCCTTGGTTCTTCCGATGTCACCGTCGGTGGCGAGCAGCGTATACCCTTTCAAGACATCCAAACTTCTCAACATTGTTGACCTCCACTCACGTTGTCCTTCGAGGATAGCGAGCCGCTGGCGGCGAGAGTATCCGGTGAACGGCGTAGTTGTGGGCGCGGTCGTGACCCGGGTCGTGATTCTCTGAGGTGTTTCCACCACCGGAGTAGGGACTCCAGGGTATGGAGGACGATCGCGGTCTCGGAGACGATCGGTGACATCCAAGAAAGGAGACCAACCATTGACCTATCAAGTAAGAAAATTCGAGTCTCTCGATAAAGTCGAAGGCTTCAGTCGGGGTCTCATCGACGACCACCTAGCGCTATATGAAGGATACGTAACCAACACCAACGATCTCTCGCAGAAGCTGAACGAGCTCGTCGATTCTGACAGCGATCCCATGATTCACGATGAGCTGCGGCGCCGGCTGGGATGGGAGTGGAACGGGATGCGCTTGCACGAGCTGTATTTCGACAACCTCGGCGGGTCGGGTGAGCTCGATCGGGAGACGATGCTCTCCGAGAAGCTCGAGCGAAATCTGGGTGGACTGGATCGCTGGCGACACGACATCGAGCGCATCGGTGGCATGCGCGGGGTGGGCTGGGTCATCCTCTACTTCGACCCTACTTCGGAGACGCTGATGAACGCTTGGGTGGATGAGCACGATTCCGGTCATCCTTCCGGTGCGGTGCCTCTCGTCGTGATGGATGTATGGGAGCACGCCTTCTGGAAAGACTACGGCTCCGACAAAGCGCGCTACGTCCGAACGTTTCTGGATAATCTCGACTGGGGTGTCGCTTGCGAGCGGTACCAATCGAGTCTGCGAACGGCATCAGTGCTATAGATCTAAGGCCGGTAGTCAGGAGCCGGTTGGGGGCTCCTGGGACCGCAAGAGCTCTAAAGTTCTCGCGCGACGGGCCGATGGGGATCGTGGACGAGTCCTAACTCCCACCAATAGGGGATCGGGCTCCCGAGAGACCCTAGATGAGCTCATTTCGGCATGATCGGCCCCTGCGGCAGGTCGCTTCGTTGTGCCTGCTCGTCTTCGCTTCGTGGGTCGCGCCCGCATTTGGGAGAACCGCGGACGAGAGCCAGGAGGATCTTCCGACGACGCTCAAGGACCTCTCGCTCGTCGAGCTCATGGACATCGAGGTCACCTCGGTGTCGCGTAAGCCCCAGACCCATCATGAAACGAGTGCAGCCGTCACGGTCATTCGCGGCGAGACCATTCGCCGCTCCGGGGCGACGTCCATCCCGGAGGCACTTCGCCTCGCTCCCGGAGTGCACGTCGCGCAGATCGATGCCAATAAATGGGCGGTCGGGATCCGCGGATTCTCGTCTCGGCTTTCGCGCTCCGTGCTCGCGATGTCCGATGGACGGAGCCTCTATACCCCGTTATTCGCGGGCGTGTATTGGGAGAGCCAGGACACCCTCCTCGATGACATCGATCGCATCGAGGTCGTCCGGGGCCCCGGCGGGAGTCTCTGGGGGTCGAACGCTTATAGCGGAGTGATCAACATCATTTCAAAGACCGCTCGCGAGACCCAAGGGTGGCTGATCAATGGCGGCGGCGGAAATCAAGAGCGCGGCTTCGGAGCGTTTCGCTACGGAGGAAGCAAAGGCGAAGGGTTCCACTATCGGGTCTACGGGAAGTATTTCGACCGTGACGAGAACTTCCACGAGGACGGCGACGGCTTCGATGCCTGGCACATGGGCCAAGGTGGCTTTCGCGCGGATTGGGAACGAGGTGCCGACAACGTCAGCCTGTTCGGCAATGTCTATAGCGGCCGTTCCGGGCAGCGGACCCGAATCGCGCTGTTCGACCCTCCTTACACGTCGCTCGTGAACGGCGACGCCGCGTTCCAAGGTCAGAACGTTCTCGGCCGATGGCGGAGGGCGCTCTCCGGAGGCAGTGAGCTCGAGCTCCAGTTCTGGTACGACCGGACCGATCGGCGCGAGCCTCTTTTCGAAGAAGTAAGAAACACTGTCGACTTCGAGCTGAGACACCGGTCGAGTCCGTTCGACAACCACGACCTCAACTGGGGTCTCGGTTACCGCGTGTCTTCGGATCGTACGCGCGGTGTGCCCACGGTGTCTTTCGATCCGCTGGGCCGGACTCTTCCCTTGTACAACGGCTTCGTGCAGGACGACATTCGGATTACGGAGCGGCTTCGCCTTTCGCTGGGAGCGAAGCTCGAGCACAACGCGTTCTCCGGCTTCGAATTTCAGCCCAGTGTTCGTTTCGCGTGGACGGAGCCGGGCTACACACTGTGGGGCGCGGTCTCGCGTGCGGTGAGGACGCCCTCCCGTCTCGATCACGACCTTTCGTTGACCGCGACCAGAGACGAGGCGAGTGGAGTCTTTCCTCGGGTGTTGGGGCAGTCGAGTTTCGCCGCCGAGAACTTGGTGGCCGTGGAGCTCGGGTTTCGCAGCCGGCTAGGCGAGCGCATCCTCCTCGACACGGCTGTTTTCAAGAATTACTACGACGACACTGGGAGCATCGACCCGGGGACGCCGTTCGAAGAGGCGGCGGGAAGCGGCACTCGGACTATCTTTCCCTACGTCATCGGCAACACTCTCGAAGGAGAGAGTCACGGATTCGAGCTCTCCTCGCACGTGAGTGTCCATGATGGTTGGCGGCTCCGCGCGACGTACTCTTTCGTCGATCTGACGTTGAGGAACAAGCCCGGGAGCCTAGACCCCGTCTCCGCCCAAGCCGCTGGCCGGACGCCGCGTCACCTCGCGGGTCTGAATAGCTTCGTACAGCTTCCGGGAGGCTTCGAGGTCGATCTTGGATTGCGGGGCGCGAGCGCGCTCGCGAGTGATCCGGTGCCTGGCTATCTCACCGCCGACGCGAGGCTCGCATTCGCGCCGACACCTTCTTTGAGCTTGTCGCTCGTCGGACGCAACTTGCTCGACGCCGAGCATGTCGAGTTCGTCGACGCGGGACGGGCCATCGCCGTGAAGCGATCGATCTACTTTCGGGTCGACCTCCGCTTTTGACACCATGAATAAACCGAAGTGGTGGCAGCGGCACATGTTTCAGGTCATGTTGTCGTGCGTTTGTGCCTTGACGTTGAACGGCACCCACAGTGTCGCCCTCGCTCAAAGCGCTAGTGAGGCGGAAGTCAAGGCCGCCTTTCTTTATAACTTCACCAAGTTCGTCGATTGGCCGATCGAGCAGCATTCGCGTCCGCTCGTGATCGGCGTCATCGGCGATGAGCACTTCGAAAAGCTACTCGTTCAGACCATTGCGGGCGAAAGGGTCGGCAGCCGTACGCTCGTCTCAAAATCCCTCACTCCGGAAGAGGAGCTCGGTGATTGTCATGTCTTGTTCGTCAGCGCCGCGGTCGGGTCGGAGACCCCCGCGATTCTCGCCCGGGTGCGCGGCAAAGGAATACTCACGGTGGGTGAGGCGGAGGACTTCACGACCGCGGGCGGTATCATCGGACTTCGCGTCATCGACCGAAAGGTGCGGTTCTCGGTAAACCTCAACGCAGCCAGGATCTCGGAGCTCACCATTAGCTCACAGCTTTTGAAGCTCGCGAGCGATGTGCTCACGGCGGGGAACGTGAAGGCGCGATGAGGCTCCTCAAACGCGTTTCCATCCATCGCAAGCTGACTTTGATTGGCTTGGCGACCAGTGCCTGCTCTCTCATGCTGGCCTGTGCGGCGCTGTTTACCTACGAAGTGTCGTCTTTCAAGAAAGCGATGGTCCAGCGACTGACGACGCAAGCAGAGATCGCCGCCTTCAACGCCGGCTCGGCAGTTCTCTTCGGAGATCGGACCGCCGCGATCTTGACGCTTGCCGCGCTGCGCTCCGAGCCGCACATGATCTCGGCCACGATCTTCGACGCGGCAGGCAGCATCTTCGTGGATGACCGGCGGGTCGGCGACTCGAGTGAGGCGATTGGCTTGGACGATAGCGGGGACGCCCGATCGTATTCTTTCTACGAGAACGAGCTGCGCTTGTCGGAGCCCATTCTCGTCGACGGAAAAAAAGTGGGAACTCTCTGGTTGCGCTCTGACACGGGAGAGCTGGAGGAGCGTGCCGCCAACTTGGCCTTCATCGCGGGCTTGGTGTTGCTCGCCACCTTGTTCATCGCGCATGTCGTCTATTCCAAGCTCCAGCGCTCGATATCCAAGCCGCTCCTGCAGCTAGCCGAGCAGGCGCGTGCGGTGACGATAGACAAAGACTTCTCCGTTCGGACGCACTCGGAGAGCGAAGACGAGATCGGGGACCTGGTCTCGTCTTTCAACGATATGCTCTCGGAGATCGAGCGGCGCGAGGCCGAGCTCGAGCGCCAGACGCGGGAGCTTCAGGAGGAAGTCGCGGCGCGGGTCGAAGCTCAGAGAGAGCTCGCAGCCCATGCCGACGAGCTGGTGCGCTCGAATCGAGAGCTCGAGAACTTCGCCTACGTGGCCTCTCACGATCTTCAAGAGCCGCTGCGGATGGTGGCGAGCTATACGCAACTGCTGGCCGAGGAATATCGCGGCAAGCTCGGCGAAGAGGCCGATGAGTACATCGGCTTCGCCGTCGGTGGCGCGACCCGAATGCAGGCACTCATTCAGGCGCTCTTGGCTTATTCACGCATCAGCACCGTCGACGACAGAAAAACTACGGTCGATGCGGACGAGATTCTCGCAACGGTCATCGGCGACTTGTCCGCGGTGATCGCGGAGTCCGGGGCGAGGGTTGTGACCCATCCATTACCGAGCGTCGTCACCGATCCTTCTCGATTGGCGCAAGTACTCCAGAACTTGATCTCAAACGCCATCAAGTACCGGCGGGGCGCTCCGGTCATCGAGGTCGACGCCCGACAGGACGAGGACCAGTGGGTCTTCTCCGTCAAAGACAACGGCATTGGGATCGAATCCAGATACTCCGATCGCGTGTTCCTTATGTTTCAAAGGCTTCACACTCAAAGCGAGTACGAAGGCACGGGGATCGGGCTCGCGCTGTGCAAACGCATCGTCGAGCGTCAGGACGGCAAGATCTGGTTGGAGTCGGAGCCCGGCTCGGGCTCGACATTCTTTTTCACGATTCCTACCGCGGCGCTGGATCGGGAATCCATGCCCGCGACCTACCCACCCTCAGAAGGAAACCATGCTCATGTCTAGAGTTGTCGATATCTTGCTGGTCGAAGACAGCCTTGGTGACGCGAAGCTCACGATGAAGGCGCTCGCGCGTAGCACCATCGAGAATCGGGTCCATCACGTGAAAGACGGCGTCGAGGCGGTCGAGTTTCTGCGCGGCTGTCCCGGAAAACCGGAGCCCATCCATCCCGATCTGATTTTGTTGGACTTGAACCTCCCTAGAAAGGACGGGCGCGAAGTGTTGGCCGACATCAAGGCGGATCCAGAGCTGATGAGGATCCCGGTGGTCGTGCTGACGACGTCTCGCACCGACGCGGATATTCGGGGAAGCTACGAGCTCCACGCGAATTGCTACGTGAACAAACCCGTCGACCTTCAGTCGTTCATGAAGGTCGTTTCGTTCATCGATCAGTTTTGGTTCTCGGTCGCGCAACTACCGGAAGCCCAAGTCGAGAGGAGTACCTCATGACGGAGACTCAAGCCGATCTCACCCGTCCTCGTATCTTGTTCATCGATGACGAGCCGCTGGCGCGAGAAGCCTTCGCGCTCAGCCTCGCCGATCGAGGCTTTCTCGTCGATCTAGCCGAGAGTGGCGATGAAGCGTTGGGCCTCGTGAATCACTACGAATATCCGGTCGTTGCGACCGACTGGCGCATGCCGCGCTTGGACGGTATCGAGCTCGTGGGAAGACTGCGTCCGACGTTGCCCGACGCGAGCTATCTGCTCGTGACCGGAGCGCCCGATGAGCTGGCCAGCGAGCCGGAGCGGAGCAGTCGGGTCGATGGGGTCATCGCCAAGCCATGGACGACCGACGCCTTGACCGCGGCCATCGAGAGAGCGTTTCAGCTCCATTCCAAGCGGACGGAGAGTCGGCTCATGCCGACGGAGGAGCCCGAAACGTGTCGAGTGCTCCTCGTCGAGGACAACCCCGGCGACGCGCTCCTCGTCACCAAGCAGCTCGACAAAGTGACTAGATCCGAGTACGACGTGGTTCACGTAGAGCGGTTGAAAGATGCGACGGCTCTACTAAAGGAGGAGACCTTCCAAGTCGCGTTGGTCGATCTGTCTTTGCCGGACGCTCAAGGCATGGAGACGATCCGGGAGCTGATCTCCGTGTCCGACCACTTGCCGATCGTCGTTCTCAGCGGCTTCAATGACGAACCGCTCGCCATCGAGGCGGTTCAAGCGGGAGCTCAGGACTACCTGGTGAAGGGGGAGGCCGGCCCACGGCTGCTCCATCGCGCGATCACCTATGCGATCGAGAGAAAACAAGTCGCGGACCGATTGCAGTTTCTCGCCCATCACGACAGCCTGACGGGCCTCGCCAATCGAGCCCTCTTCCGAGAGCGCGTCAGTCGCGCGATCTCACACGCGCGGCGAACCGAAGAGCAGGTCGCGGTGATGTTTCTCGACCTCGACCACTTCAAGGCGGTCAACGACTCCCTGGGCCACGACGTGGGAGATTTGCTTCTCGAGCGGGTCGCGGATTTTCTCCTGGAGTCGGTGCGAGAGATCGACACCGTCGCTCGGCTCGGGGGTGACGAGTTCGCCATTTTGATCGAAAAGCTCGGAGAGGAGAACGACGCGCCGGTCGTGTCCCAAAGAATTCTCGACGCACTCGCTCGGCCGATTGAGCTCAACGGACACGCGATCTCGATCTCGGCCAGCATCGGAATCTCTTTTTTTCCGGATGACGGAGACAGCCTCGGTCAGCTCCTCAAAGCTGCCGACGGCGCCATGTATCGGGCGAAGCAGAACGGCCGAAACGAGTATCAGCTCTTTAGCCGTGAGACGCATTCTCGCGTCGTGAAACAGTTCAACCTCGGCAACGAGCTGCGTGGCGCGGTGGCCCGGAAGGAGTTCGAGATCCACTATCAGCCGCAGCTGGACCTGCGCACGGGCTGGGTCTCGGGGATTGAGGCTTTGCTGCGGTGGCAGCATCCGGAGAAGGGCCTCATTGCTCCCGGCCAGTTCATCCCGATGCTCGAGGCGAGCGGACTCATCGTCGATGTCGGCGAATGGGTTCTCGATCAAGCGTGTCGACAAGTGCGTGAGTGGCACGCGGATGGGTTTCCCGACCTTCGACTCTCCGTCAACTTGTCAGCCAAGCAGCTCGAAAGCGGCGATCTGTTCGCGGCCGTGTCGCGCGCGATGGGGGACGGCGATGCCGGCTGGCTCGAGCTCGAGATTACCGAGAGCCTGTTGTTGAAAGACGCAGAGCAAACGGTCGAACTGCTCAAGAAATTGAAACGGCGCGGCGTTCGGATCTCCATCGACGACTTCGGTACCGGTTTCTCCTCTCTATCGTATTTGCGGCGCTTTCCCATCGATTGTCTCAAGATCGATCGCTCCTTCGTGGTGGATATCGAAGAGGCGCCGGAAGGCATTCGGTTCGCGACCGCGATCATCGCCCTCGCACACCATCTCAACCTCGATGTCGTCGCCGAAGGCGTGGAGACCGCCAAACAGCTCTCGGTGGTGCGAGGGTGCGACGGTATTCAAGGGTTCTTGTACAGCAGGCCGAAGACAGCCGAAGATCTTACGGACTGGCTCCGCGATCTCGAGGTCGTCGACGTCTCCCGTCTACGAGGCGAAGGCGCGCCGGGGGCTGCCTAGATACGGGCTTCCTAGCGAAATGCGTCGGGGGACAGATCCGACTGCGACGCTCTCCACGCGTCGAAGCGCCGACGGAGCTCGATCACGGGGTTCGGCCCTTCGCGCGGGGTCGCATGCGAGATCGAGAGCCACGGCGCGGCGTCCGTTCCTTGGTCCGAGAGACCGATATCTGCCGCGGCGTAGGGCTCGTCGCTGCCGCGAGCGACGAGAATCATAGCGGTTGCGGCCGTCGAGGTGATCCCGTCTCGATGGCAACGGATGTCCCCGCCTGCCAATGAGCCGGCCTCGAGCCCGCGCATCAGGCGATCGGCCAACGTGTCGCGCCCGCTCGGATCGTCTCGGAGAAATGCTCGCAGCGTGTCCGTGACGACGGGCTCTCCGACGAGAGTGTTTCCCTGAGCGGTCACGGCCATCCCGAGGTCGGAGCGAATCCCGGCCCACTCGGACGTTTCGTCCCCAGTGAAACCGGCGATCGCGACGACGCCATCCTGGAGCGTGACGACGCCGTACTGGCGCCGGGACGTGTCCTCATCGGCGGACGTTGCGCGATCGACCACTTCCTGGGCGTCCAGCCCCTCTCGCAGCGCGTCGAAGACGTTGTTTCGGTTCGTGAGATTCCAGGCTGCTTGAGTGGCGGCCACGCCTTTGCCCGGGACGAGCGCGGCGACCGCGTCACCGAACGTCTCCGGCACACAAGACGCCATCGCGACGCCGACGGCGCCGGTCTCGACGTCGATCGCGGCGACCGACCACGTGGTCATGTCGAGCTCCGAGTCGAGCGACGCGCTCGCACTCTCCGGCAGCGGACCGGACTCGGTGCGATAACCCTCGTCGAGCCAATAAAAGAAGCCTTCGTCCAGGATCGCGGTGCGCTCGAATCCGGCGGCGCGGAGGGCGTCGACGACCTGTCCGCTCGCCGCATGTGGGCAGCCGCAGTAGGCGATGATCCAGGTCCCGTCCTTGGGAAGCTGGTCGACGATGGGGCTCACGTCGTCGTAGTAAGGCACCGGGATCGCGCCGGGGAGTCGCTCGATGAGCCAATCACTCGTCGTCCGGGCGTCCAGCAACACGAGTCGGGCGTTGTCGTCGAGCGCATCACGCACCGCCGCCGCAGTGACGTATCGGCCTTCACGGAGCTCGAGCTCAGGGGTCTCGTTCTCCGGAAACCGGACGAACGTCATCTCTTCGACCGAAGGCGGCTGCAAATGAAGAGGCACGCTCGCGGGCTCCGCCTCGAACCGTCTCAAGAAGGCGACGACGTCGTCTAGCTGTGTTGCGTCGAGCGTCTTGTGGAATGCGGGCATCGGGGTATCGGTGCGGCCGTGGGCGACCGCGTAGCGGAGAAACGCATCGCTTACCTCACTGAGGAAGCTCCACCGATTCAAGCTCTGCGCGGAGTCGCTGCCTTGCGCCAACGTGCCGTGGCACATCGCGCAGTGCTCGGCGTAGACGAGCGCGCCCTGCTCGGGGTCCGCCTCGATGGGTGTCTCCGTCAACGGGATCGCCGGGGCGCTCTGCCACCCGCGAATGTGCTCGACGATTTGCTCGATCTGAGCCGACGACAGCGGCCCGCCGAGGTCCTCGAGATAACCAGCCATGGCGGTCTGCGTCCGTCCCAGCGAGATCGCGAGCGTCAGCGCCTCGTCGGTGATCGTGCGCAGAAACTCTTGCCCGTTGAGCCGGGTCGCGTTGTCTGCCGCGTAGCCTTGGC
>JAJCXL010000309.1 GCA_029263435.1 Acidobacteriota bacterium
ATTCGTCGTCGTGTAGGTGTCGAAGATCCCCCTGGACAGAGCTTCCTCGTCGCTGCCGGTCGTGAACACGAGCTGCCCCTTCTTGCCCATGACGATCGCGGTGCCGGTGTCCTGGCACGATGGCAAGATCATGCCTGCCGCCACGTTGGCGTTCTTGAGCATCTGGAGAGCGACGAAGCGGTCGTTGTCGCTCGCTTCAGGGTCGTCGAGAATATGGCGAACTTGCTCTAGATGGCTCGTGCGGAACAAGTGCGAGATGTCTCGGATCGCCTGGGCTGCGAGAAGCGTCAACGCTTCCGGTGCGACGGTGAGAACTTTCCGACCCCCGAGCGAATCCGAGCCCACGAAGTCCGATGAGAGCTTTCGAAAACGTAGCTCTTCATGCCCGGTCTCGAAGATGGGTTGGTAGCGAAACGCCGTTTCAGTAGCCATAAGATTGAGAATAGCACGCGGTTCAACGACGGCTGGACGCGACGGCGTTCCGGGGCTGCTATACTCCGGCGTTTCATCCCCCATCCCCATTTCTCGAGGTTTATGATGAGCCTTCTCTTCCGTTTGGCGTTGATCGCCTCCGTTACTCTCACCCCCTTCAAGATTCTGGAAGCGCAGCCTCCGCAAGAGGATAGAGCGGCCATACCGCTCAATCCCGACGATCCGACGATCGATGAATGGAAGCAGATCCGGAACATGGCGGACGATCCGAAGCGTGAGCCGGGCCCTATCAACATTCAACGCTTCGCGGGTGGGCTCGCTTGGCTCGGCATCCCGACCTTCTTCATGCTCCCGGTGGCGCTCACTCCCGAGGATTTGACGGCGGGCGAAGTGGACGTGGCGATCTTAGGCGCGCCGCTCGATACCGGTAGCGGGATGCGAGGGGCGGCCTTCGGACCCAAGACCCTGCGCGCCTCGGATCGATATGTGGGTTGGGGCGCGTGGTCGGATCCACACCTTCACGTCATGGTCGATTGGATGAAAGAGCTCACCGTCGTCGACTACGGAGATGCGCCCATCGACTATCTGAGTGGGGAGCGGACGATGGAGCCCGTGCGGGGGATGGTCCGAGAGATCGCCGAGACCGGCGCGATCCCGATGGTCGTGGGGGGCGATCACTCACTCGAATATCCGAACGTCGCCGGCGTCGCGGATGTCTACGGGAAGGAGAAGGTCGGGGTCATTCACTTCGACGCGCATTTCGATGCCGGGCCGAACGAGAACGGACACTTGATCTCCCACGGACAGCCCGTCCGTCGCCTCGTCGAAGAAGGACACGTGCTCGGGAAGAACTATATTCAAGTCGGGCTCCGAGGCTACTGGCCAGGCGAGGACGGGTTCCGCTGGATGCGCGAGCATGGATTTCGCTATCACACGATGGCGGAGATCGAGCGTGACGGGTGGAACGCAGTGATGGAGCGTGTGCTCGAAGAGGCGGCCGATGGTCCCGAGTTTCTCTACGTCTCGCTCGATATCGACGTCCTCGACCCCGCGTTCACGCCGGGCACCGGTACTCCGGAGCCGGGGGGGCTGACGACTCGAGAGTTGTTTCCCCTCATCCGACGGCTGTGCGCCGAGAACAACTTGGTGGGGTTCGACCTCGTCGAGTTCAACCCGCTGGTAGATCCCGGCTACACCACCAGCCTCAACGCCAACCGCTTGCTTCGAGAGTGTCTTACCGGGATCGCCATGCGCAAGATGGGGATCGCCGAGAAAGGCTACCTCAGTCCGCTCACGGTCGAGCACGGCCGTTTGCGGTAGAGTGGACCATGGAATCTGGTGGTCTCGAAGAGCTAGTTGCCCGCGACGCCGATCACGAATGTGACGGCGTGGGACCCATGCAGGTCTGCGTCAGAGTGATATCCGTCGCGGATTTACCCACCCGGTTTGGTGATTTTCGGATCGTCGCGTTCTGGAACAACAGAGATGCCAAAGAGCACGTCGCCATCGTTCGCGGCGACATCCGCGATGCCGAGAACGTCCCCACGCGACTTCATTCCGAGTGTTTGACCGGAGACGCCATCGGGTCGCTGCGTTGCGACTGCCGTGACCAACTCGAGACCGCCCTCGAACGGATAGGGACTTTCGAGCGCGGGCTGGTCTTGTATTTGCGCCAGGAAGGGCGCGGCATCGGCCTGGTGAATAAAGTCCGTGCCTACGCTCTCCAGGACGAAGGGCTCGACACGGTCGAAGCCAATCGCGCCCTCGGCTTTCGTGACGACGAGCGCGACTATGCGATCGCGGCGCACATGATCACGAGCCTCGATGTGCGATCGATCGAGCTGATGACGAACAACCCGCAAAAGATCGAGCAGCTCAGCCGTCACGGTGTCCAAGTGTCGCGGCGCTTGCCGCACGTGATCCCGCCCAATAGCCACAACCGCTTCTACCTCGAGACCAAACGTGACCGCTCCGGCCATTGGATCGATTTCGCCGGTAAGCCTCACCTCATGGAGCAGAGCGACCCCGTCGTCATCGAAGGAATGAGCCCTCAGCCCGAGTGAAGCGCGAGACCGGGGGAGCGCCCGAACAGCGATGCGCCCCCCCGATTCCTTACTGAAGTCCTTCGATTTGCCCGTTGCGGAAATCGATATCGCAAGCACGCGGCGTACGGGGTAGCCCGGGCATTCTCATGATGTCGCCCGTTAGCACCACGAGAAATCCCGCGCCCGCATTCACCTGAACCCCACGCACTGTCACGTCGAAATCACTCGGGCGTCCCAGGAGGGTCGGATCATCCGAAAGTGAGTTCTGGGTCTTGGCGATACAGACCGGAAGTTTTCCGTAACCCAGTTTGTCGGCATCGGCGATGTTCTTTTCCGCCTCCTTGGTAAACGTCACGCCTCTGGCGCCATAGACCTTCTCCGCCACCTTCCGGACCTTGTCATGCACCGAATCCTCCAGCTCGTACATCGGCGTGTAGGGTGCACTCGAGCTCTTGGCTTGCTCCATGACGGCTTTCGCGGCTTCGATCGCGCCTTCGCCGCCTTTTGCATGATGATCCGATGTGGCGAAGGCCACCCCGAGCTCACTGCAACGCTTTCGGATCACGTCGATCTCTTCGTCCGTGTCGGTCCCGAATCGATTGACGACGACGACGCAAGGCTTTCCGAAGTGCCCAACGCTTTCGATGTGCTTCTCGAGGTTCGGAAGACCCTTCCTCACCGCATCCGCGTCGGGCTCGGTGAGCTCGGTCTTTGCGCGCCCGCCATGCATCTTGAGAGCCCGAGAGGTAGCGACGAGCACGACGGCCGCGGGATCGAGTCCGGCCGCACGGCATTTGATGTCGAAGAACTTCTCGGCGCCGAGATCGAAGCCAAAGCCTGCCTCGGTCACCGCCCAATCAGCGAGATGCAGCGCGGTCCTGGTGGCGACCACGCTGTTGCACCCGTGGGCAATGTTCGCGAACGGGCCCCCGTGGATGAGCGCGGGGACACCTTCGAGAGTTTGCACCAAGTTCGGATTGAGCGCGTCACTCAGTAGCGCCACCATCGCGCCGGACGCGTTGAGCGTGTCCGCGAGCACGGGCTTTCGCTCCGGCGCCGGCGTATAGCCGATGAGGATCCGGTCGAGTCGGGCACGTAGATCGTCGGCGTTCTCCGCGAGACAGAGAATCGCCATCACTTCGGAAGCGGCGGTGATGTCGAAGCCGGTCTCGCGTGGGACGCCCTGAAGCGGGCCGCCGAGCCCGACATTGATGTTACGCAGTGACCGATCGTTCATATCGATGACGCGTCTCCACAGGACCCTGCGCGCATCGAGACCGCTGGCGCCTCTGAAGTGAAGATCGTTGTCGAGCATCGCCGACAGCAAGTTGTTTGCCGACGTGATGGCGTGGAAGTCTCCGGTGAAGTGCAAGTTGATGCGCTCCATGGGGTAGACCTGGCTGAACCCGCCTCCGGTCGCGCCTCCCTTGATCCCCATGCAAGGACCCAGCGAGGGCTCTCTGAGCGCGAGGCAAACGGATTCACCGAGCTTCGCCATGCCCTGGGCGAGTCCGATGCTGGTGGTGGTCTTCCCCTCGCCGGCCGGCGTTGGGGTGATGGCTGACACCAGAATGAGCCGCGCGTTCTTGTTCTTCGCAGGGCGCTCGAGCACGGTGCGGTCGACCTTTGCGATGTGCTGGCCATAAGGGAGCCACTCGGAAGCTTTGAGACCGAGATTGGATGCGATGTCGCCGATCGGCTTGGGTTCGATGGAGCGAGAAATATCGATATCGGGTTTCATGGTTCCTCTTTTGTCGTCTCAGGGTTGTGGTGGGGTTTTACGCATCAGAGCGCGGACGGTTTCGTTGTACCAGTTCATGAATCGTTTCGTCAGCGGGCCCACTTGGCCCGTCGCTACCGGCTCGTTGTCGATCGTCGTGATCGGAACGACTTGTCGTGACGATGCGGTGATGAAGACCTCGTCCGAGGCGATGAGGGTCTCTTTCGAGAAGCTCTCTTCCGACAGCGCGACACCGTGCTCGTTCGCGATGTCGATCACGATCTCTCGGGTGATGCCTTGAAGGATTCCGGTGGAAAGCGGCGGTGTTCGCACCGAACCATCATTGACGACGAACACGTTCGACATCGAGCCTTCGCAGACCCCGCCCGTATCATCGACGAGGATTGCCTCATAGGCGTTCACCTTCTGGGCCGCTCGAAGGGCCATCACGTTGGCGAGAAGGCTGGAGGATTTGATGCGCGGCGTCGCGCTGGCATGGGGCGCGTAGCCCGCCACAATGGCCGCGGCCGCACCGTCTCGATACACCGCGTCGGGAAGCTGGGGTAGCGGCCGAACGATGATGACGATCGTCGGCACGGACGCCGAGCCCGAGCGATAATCCATCGCTCCGACCCCGGTAGAGACCACGATCCGGATCGAAGATTCGGGATTCCCGGCGGCGTCCAGGGTGCGATGCACTCGGTCCTGAAGCGCCTCGTCGTCGAGCTCGAGCTCGATCGCGAGCGTAGCTGCCGAAGCCCGCAATCGCTCGAGATGGCGATGAAACAAGAACGGGACGCCGTCATAGGTGCGGATCGTTTCGTAGACGCTCGCACCGAACAAGAAGCCCTGGTCGAGGGGGGACAGCAAGCAGTCCTCCGCCGTGCCGGGCTTGCCGTTGACATTGATCCGAATCGTCATGCTTTTGTCTCTCGCGGCCAGGGAGGCCCGGCTACGCGGTCACAAAACTCGGCATTATCCCCCGACAGGCACCTCTCAGAAAAGCCGACGCTGGAAACTGGCTAGGCTACCCTCGGCGACGGCGATGTGCTCGGCCGGTTTCGTTCGTGGATGGTGTGAAGCTCGTCAGTGAGTTGGCTCACGCGTGATTCCAGGGCTCACCACGCGCACGAGCAGCTGGGAAAGCTCATGGGCTCGATAGGGCTTTTGCAGATAGCCCGCGAGCTCTTGGTTCGAGAGAGCGCCGGTAGCTTTCGTCCGGCTATGACCGCTCGACAAGACGACGGGAACTTTCTTTCTACGGTGGATGGCGCGAAGCACCTGTACGCCATCGATGACGGGCATCGTGAAGTCGAGTAGCACGGCGTTGATGTCATCGGCTCGCGATTCGAACAAACGGAGCCCGGCCTCACCGTCCGGGGCGGTGATCACATCGAAGCCCACTCTCTCGAGGGCGCTTTGCGCGAAGCTTCGTACCGACTCCTCGTCCTCGACCACGAGCACCAGGCCCGCTCCGTGCGCGGTGACCGAGTCAAGGCTATCGACACCTTCCTCATCGACTTCGAGCCGGCAAACCGGAATCAGCACTCGGATCCGAGTCCCGCGTCCGACTTCGGTGTCAATCTCGATAGCACCTCCGTGTGCGCGAACGATGCCCAAAGTCGCGGCGAGGCCGAGGCCGTGGCCGGAATGTTTCGTCGTGAAGAACGGATCGAAGATCCTGTCTCGGGTCGCGTCATCCATTCCGATTCCGGAGTCTTGGACCTCGAACCAAACGAAAGGACCATCGGTGACCGTATCCCGCAACACCAAGCTGCTCGCGGAGTCGCGCTCGAGGACGGTCGTTCCCAGCCGAAGATCGATGGAGCCCTCTTCTCCTTCGAGGGCGTCGGAAGCGTTGGTGATCAAGTTCATGATGACCTGTCGGAGACGCGACGCCTCTCCCAGAATCTTGGGTCGGTCGACGGTTGGGATGATGACGTTCATGGTGGCGTTTTTCGACACCGACGCCTTGAGCAACTCGGCCATTTCTGCGATCAAGTCCCCGGGATGGATCGGCACGAGCTCGAAAGTATCTCCGCCCGAATATTCCAACATTTGACGACTGAGCTCTGCCATCCGAAGAGTCGCGGACTCCACCCTGGCCAGCGATGCGCGCGCCGTCGAATCCGGCGGTAAGCCTGCCATCGCGAGATCCAAATTGCCGATGGCCCCTGTGAGCAAGTTGTTGAAGTCGTGCGCGATCCCGCCGGCCAGCACGCCGAGACTCTCGAGACGTTGCGTCTGCTGAATCTTGAGCTCGATGGTCCGACGGTGCTCGTCCGCTCGCAGCCGGCTGATGCCTATTCCCGCGAGGTGACGCGCGGTCTCCAGGACTTTCATCTGGTAGTCGGTTGGCGTGCGAGGCTCAGGAGACGAGATCGCGAAAGTCCCCACCACCGCGCCGTCGCTGTAGATTGGGATCGACCAACACGCGCCGATGCCGTACTCCACGGCGACGTCTTTATAGGAGGCCCAGCGGGGGTCGGTCTGTGTGTCGTTGACGATGGCGGGCTCGCCGGTGAAGACCGCCGTACCGCACGACGCCGCCATCTCACCGGGATGAAGGCCATCGAAGGCCGCGCACATGCTCGCGGAAAGGTGAGGAGATGTCAGCATCATCAGCGTTCCGCCCTCCGGTGCGAGCTGCATGATCGTGCACACGCTTCTCGGGACGAGCTGCTGAATCTCCAGGCACAAGGCCGTGAGCGCTTCATTGACGCTCGAGGCGGTGGCGAGCTCCTCGAGCATTCTGCTTTGAAGGGTGAGTAGCTGTTCGTCGGTCAGGTTTGGCAAGGCGTTGTCCACGAGGCTCAATTGTACCCGAGGGAGCGTGTCTCATCGAATAGTTCGGGCCCGTCGCCCGGGAAGCACGAGATTCTCGAATGTGGCGACGCATCGCTTTCTCACGTAATCTGACTCAGGCTTTTCGAAGAGAGGAGAGACGTTTTGCGCTATCAGTTCTTGGTCGACACCTATGAAACGGAAATCGAGAAGGTCTTGAGTGTTTGGGCGACGTTCGACGACGAAGACCTCTCCAAACGGCCGCACGCCTCGGATCGGCGCGGGCGCAGTGTCGTCGAGCAGATGGTGCATCAATGTGTCAGCGAAAACTTGTGGTTCACCAACATGCTCGGGATCGCGGTGACCGATGCTCCGGTCCCGGCCGAAGAGACCCGGCTCGCTTTTATTCACTCTTATGCTCAGCACAGTGCCACACGACTCGCTGCGCTGACTGCCAAACCCGAGCCGTGGTGGGAGGCGTCCGCCGACTTCTTCGAAGTCAAACGTAGCCGCGCCTGGATCGTCACCCGACGGATCGCGCATACCTCCCATCATCGAGGTCAGCAGTTGGCGATGCTGCGGATGCTGGGTAGAGACCTACACAGCAACTATGGTCCAACGGCTGACACCGGCGGTTTGATGCAAAACCACGCACCGGTGATCTACGCCTACTCCGACATCAAAACGCTCTTGGCAGAGGAAGCTGGAGACCGACGAAAAGCGCCCCTTCCGGGACCCGGAGATTTGCCTGCGACCGAACGGCCCGACTCTACTTGACAACGGCGACCTGCCGACTCAGCCATCGTCGATAGGTCGGAGTGCTGACGCCCATGAAGGCCGCTGCGGTGGCCTCCTTTGCGGGAAAGCGCGCCGCCACTTCCTCGAGTAGCACGCTTCGCGCCTGTTCCAGTAAGTTGTCGGCGCCAGGGCTCTTGGCGCGCACCAGCGCTGCAACCAGATCGCGTACCTCGCTCCAGGACTCCGGACGAGAGGCCTCGCGCCGGCCACTGGCTCGAGACGCCTTTTGGAGCTTGCGGCGAAAGGTCGTTTCGGGGATGCCGAGGGTCTTCGCCGCCCGAGCCGACACTTCGCCAGCCGCTTCGTAAGCGGCGAGCACGAAATCTTCGTCGAGATAGTTGCCGAGCTCCTCGGTCTCGTGACCCTCCCACGCTTGCTCGACCTGACGACCCAACACCCCTCGTAATCGCTGCCAAGAAGCGTCAGGACTTTCGTCTGGGGGTGACGCGACGCCGCGCGCCTTTCTCGCCGTGGCCATCGAGATCGCGTGAAGCTCGATGGTTTGAGGCGGCGGCGGTTCGGGGAGCTCGCCGGGCTCGCGGTCGAGACCGAGATCTTCGACCCCGAGCTCGTCCTGTTCGCACAAGATCGTCGCCTGCATGATCCTGTTCGAGAGCTCCCGGATATTGCCTGGCCAGCTATAGGCGGTGATCTGTGCTTCCGCCTCCGGGGTGAGCCCTTGCGCCGGGCGTTGGTACTGGACCGCGAACGTCTTCAGAAAGTGATTCGCGAGAAACAAGACGTCCTCTGGTCGCTCTCTTAGCGGAGGCAGGACCACTCGAATGACGTTGAGGCGGTAGAAGAGATCCTCGCGGAATCGTCCCTGTGCCACTTCTTCCGCAAGATCCCGATTGGTCGCGGCGATGACCCTCACGTCGACGTTTCTCGACCGCGTGCCGCCCACGGGGGTCAATTGCCTCTCCTGCACGAAGCGGAGCAGGCGGCCTTGGACTTCGAGCGGCAGCTCGCCGATCTCGTCGAGGACGACGGTCCCGCCATCCGCGAGCGCAAGGCGTCCTTCTTTTCGTCGCTCGGCCCCGGTATAGGCGCCTGCTTCGTGACCGAACAGCTCGCTTTCAATCAGCGTCGGGGCGATCGTCGCGCAATCCACGACCTCCATGCGCGCTTTACGTCGACGGCTGAGCTCGTGAATGGTCGCAGCCATGAGCTCTTTCCCGGTACCGCTTTCTCCGGTGATGAGCACCGTCGCGTCGGTGGGCGCGACCCGACGGACGAGCGCCAGCACCGACTCCATTTTCTCGGAGCGATAGACCAGCTTCGAGTGCCGGAGCGCGCTTCGAAGCTGACGTAGCTCTCCTTGCAATCGGCGCCGCTCTTGCTCCGCGAGCCTGGCGCGGTCCAAAGCGAGTGCGAGCTGGCCTCCGAGCGCACGAAGAAAGATCAGGTCCGACGTGTCGAGCCCTAGCTCGTCTTCACGTCCCAATATGAAGAGCGAACCGAGACAGTGATCTTCGACGATCAGCGGTACCGCATAGAACGCTCGGTTCTTCGCGTCCGGATCGTCCGGCTCGGATGGCAAGCTCGATTGCAGCGGCCGTGCTTGGGCGCGCGCCTCTTCCATGACCAATCGCTGATCGGCCGTCAAGACCATCGCGCGGGTCTGCGCCGGGGCCGTGGAGTCGTCACTGCCCCGAGTCAAACCGTGCACCAACGACAGGGACCCTTCTTCGGTCCAGCGGAACAAACCGACCTCATCGGGCTTGAACGTCGTGAATAGTCGTTCGGTGACGTTGGCGGCGAGGGTATCGAAATCGGCGTGCGTCGCCACGACGGTCACGGTGTCCCAGAGCAGCACCATGTTCCGATAGTCCTTGGCCATACTGGCGGTGAAGATGCCGCTCAGTCGGTCCATGCCGCCTGCGTCTTCGATATCCGTGCCTGGCTTCCAGTGAACGATCTCGCCGCCGCCGGCCCGCTTCGCCGAGCGCAATGCTTGATCGGCCATCCGCATCAAACTGAGCGGCTGTTCGTCCCGGCCGTGCTGCGGCTCGAATCCGGACACCCCGATGCTGAAACGAAGTCGGAGCGCGCCGTCGGCATAGCTTTGATTGCTGAGGCGATCGAGGACCTTGAAAGCGACCGCCTCGGCCTGGGCCGGCGCCGTACCGTGCAAGATGACCGCGAAGACGGCTCCACCATACTTCGCGACGAGATCCACGTCTCTCAGCGCGTCCAAGAGCTTTCCGGCGATCTCGCGCAGCACGGCGTCCCCGGTGTCTCGACCGTGGCGCTCATTGACCGAGGTGAAGTCCTCGGGGTTGACCAAGAGCAGGCTGAGCGGCATCTGGCTCGACTTGGCCAAGTAGAGTGCTTGGCGCAAATGCGCCTGAAACTCGGCGCGGTCGGGGAGTCCCGTCACGGGATCGTCGAGCAGATCGGAGACGACTTGCACGTGGAGCGCCAACGCTCCCCCCAGCGCGAGGAGCCAAGTCCACCACTCGGAGCGGTCGGGAGTCTCCTCCTTCGCTTTGTCCGGCTCGTCGTGGTCACTGAAGCGGAGCCCAATCCACGCGGAAGTGGTCGTGTCGGCGGCAGCGGCCGCATCGAGTCGGCGCCGTGCCGGCTCGGCATCGGACCCCGAAGAAGCGGTAACCAGGGTTTGCATCGTCGGGATCCGAACGAGCTTGCACCCGGAGGACACGCTGTCGAGATCGTTTCGTCGCGGCAGAAGCTCGTCGCCATCGTCCCTTCCAGCGGACTCATGCGAGCGATGGAACTTCTCCGCGAGGGCTTTGTCGGCGAGCTCAGGAGGTGGCGTAGCGTCTCCCACATGGAGCAAGACCGGCTGCCACAAGCCGGACGAAGACCCCGGAACGAAGAGAGACACCGAGCGGGCACCGCTCAAGCGATGGATCGTGCGAACGTAGGAATGAAGAAGTCGGGACGAAGCCATCATCTCGAAAGCAGCCTCAGTGGATCGCAGCCCGAGCCCGAGCCGGTTCGAGATCGATGCGGAGGCGGAGTCGGTATCGTCGATTCTAGATTTTCAAGGAGATCGATCGATTTTCACACATTCACGCGATTCGATCAACGTCGGGATCCGACGAGACACTGGCTGGTGGGGCTCTCGTCTTGGTCTTAGTCTCCGTCCGTCCATTCCCGATCCTCGCCCCGTCCAGAGCGTGTCTCAGCGTCCGCGATCCAGCCGCGTTTCAGCTCGGCGGGGGGCACGCTCGAAAGGTAGGGCTTGATATCGAGAATGGGTGTCCCGTCGAGCATGTCGACGCCCCGAACGAGAAGCTGTCGGCCTCGGCGCGACATGAGTCGAACGACGGTCAGACCGAGACGGTTCGGTCGACGAGGAGAGCGGGTGGCGAATACGCCGCGGGGACGATCGTCCGTTGGGGGTCGGCCGATGAGCTCATATCCATCAACGCGGTCGAAGACCCACAAAACATAGAGGTGCGAGAAGCCTTCGATATCCTGGAGGCCCGCCACCATCTCGGGCAGGATCTCCAGCTCGCCTTCGCGCGTGTGCTTCGCGCCAATCCCTTTAGAGATCTCGGAAGTATCTTTGAAAGGCGTTCGCGCGAATCCGATCGGGGTCATGGAGAATGTCGTCGACATGGTGTTTACCTCGTGAAGGGACGGGAGACGGGAAGGGGTGCAGTCTCGCTCAAAGTAGGTCGAATCGGGACTAAGTATTCGGATCCATGTTGTTCAGTATAGAGAGCGCGGTCCGTGAAAAGATTCGATCTTTTTCGGCCGCCGGAATGTGGAGTGCCTCGATCGAGGAGACCGACCGCTCGATGGAGCCCAGGAGGTGCGGGTAGTCGCTTCCCATCACCATATGATCGGTTCCCACGACGTCTCGAAGCATGTTCAGCGTGTGAGGGCTGAACGTGACGGTGTCGTAGTAGAGAGTCTTCAGATAGGTGCTCGGGAGCTCGTCGATGTTCTCGCGGCACTCGGCGAAGTCTCGATAGCCGTTGTCGAGTCGCTCCATGAGCCACGGAATCGCGCCGCCCGCGTGACCGAGAATCCAGCGAATGCCCGGAAACTCGCGAAACATGCCGTCGAAGCACATCTCGGCCGCCGCGAGCGTCGTATCCGAAGGAAACCCGACCAAGGGGCCGAGAACGAATCGGCGAAACGGAGCAGGGTTCGCCGGTAGCATCGGATGGATGAAAATGCACAGACGCCTTCGGTTCGCCTCCTCGAAGAACGGGCGATAGACCGGATCCGTGAGCGAGCGCCCCTGAATGTTACTGAGAAGGATGACGCCGTTGAGCTTCAGTTCATCGAGCGCGCGTGCGAGCTCATCGAGTGCCGCGTCGGGATCATCCATGGGAATCGATGCGAACCCCTTGAACCGGCGGGGGTGTTTGGCGATGAGCTCGGCATAGGCATCGTTCACGAGTCGGGCGACTCTTGACTGATGTTCCGCCGGGGCGAAGAACACGTTCGGGGTCGACAAGGAGAGCACTTCGGTGTCGATGCCCACCCGGTCCATGTCTTCGAGTCGCTTGTCGGGATCAGTCATCGGTGGAGTGATCCCGAAAAAGCGCGCGCCCTTGAACTGGATGATCGTTCGACCGGTCTGGTCCTCCTTGAAAGAGAAGTCCGTCGCCAGCTCTCGGATCCGGTCGAAGAAGCTCTCGGGGTAATAGTGGGTGTGCAGGTCGAGTTTCATCTTCGTCGATCCTCGGAAGTTCTAGCGTCGGGGATGATGCGGCCTCCCGCATCCGGGGCGTATTGGATGTCCTCGTCAGGCTTCGTGCGATTGCACCAGCTTCACGATCTCGTCCGCGAGCTCGGCAAAATTGAGCGTCGCCAGCTTGGGCGCGAGCTCCTCCAGGTCGAAGCCGCGGTCACCCAATCCGAGCGCGTCCTCGAGATCCAGGGTGAACTCAACGAGGTCGGTACTTTGGGCGATGACATCGGTCACTTTCTCCCGATCCAGATCACCCGCACCATCGCATAGCTCATTCGTAGCGACCCAAGAACGCGCGAATGAAAGGATCTCTTCCTTATTCACCTAACGCTCCTTGCGCACCTGCCCGTAGGCTAGGTTGAATCCAGCGCCCATCGTCAACAAGTTGATGATACCACCGTCCAACAACGTGTCGGCCTTGTCACGCAGGATGTGGAGGATACTGGCGCTGCTCGCGTTCGAGAAGCGCTTGTAGTGGCTCACCGATGCGTCGACGGCCGTCTTGGGCATGCCGAGCTTGCGCGATAGACGCATCAGCAGTGCTATCCCCGCCGGATGAATGGCCCAGTGGGGCGAGCGCAGCGCTGAGGCGTCGAGTCCCTCCAGCGACTGAGTGATGTAGTCACTCACCTCTCGGTTGAATGTCTTGTCAGTGGCCAGTCGAAACGAGTAGTAGTCGTCGTACCCCCAGCGGATCAAATCCAGGCCCGTTCGCGCGTGTTGCACGAAGCGGATCTCGTCCAATGCAAGGGCTATGTCTCCTTGGGACGGCTCGTCCGACACCCAAGTCGCGGCAGCACCGTCGCCGAATGTGCAGTTCCCCTGCCAAACGTCGACATCCGTGGAGGTCAGGTTGATGAGAGTGCTCGGCGCCTCCACCGAAACCACCAAACAGTTCTTGGCCGAGGCATCGAGCTGTGCCACGAGTTTGAGAGCCTTGACGCTTCCCGTGCACCCCGCGTGGGCGAGGTCGACCATCAGCGTGTCGGAGCGTACGCGCTCACCGAGCCGGGCCGCGAGCCGGTAGCTCAGCCCCGGCATCAGGCTTCCGGTCGAGGTCGTCGTCACGACGGCGTCGAAAGAGACAGGGGCCGAATCCATGGCGCTCGTGATCTGCGGAGCCAGCGCGTCTAGACATCGACCCGCCGCCGCTTCGAATGCGGCCGCTCGCGTCGCGAAGGTGCCGAGCTCGAGCATCCCGGGAACGACGAACCGCTCTCGCTCACCCACGAGAAAGTAGCGCACCGAATCCTTGAGCTTCTCTTTTTCCTCCGGAGTCGTCG
>JAJCXL010000310.1 GCA_029263435.1 Acidobacteriota bacterium
ATCGCGGACTTCACGCCACCGACGAACTTGATGTCATAGGTGATCGAGGGCTCTAGCGCGACGAGACAGCCGGTGTCGACGCGGAGGTTCTCCCCGGGGCCGAGCTTTCGCTCCATGATGCAGCCGCCCGCGTGAAGGAACGCGAGACCGTCGCCTTCGAGGCTCTGCATGATGAAGCCCTCGCCGCCGAACAGGGCGACGCCGATCTTCTTTTGAAACGCGATGCTGATCGCGACGCCCTTGGCGGCGCACAAGAACGCGTCCTTTTGCGCGATGAGCTTGCCGCCCATCTGCTTCAAATCGACCGGCATGATGCGGCCGGGATAAGGCGACGCGAAGGCCACTTGTTGCTTGCCCGAGCCTTGATTGACGAACTCGGTGATGAATAAACTTTCGCCCGTGAGCACCCGCTTGCCGGCGCCCAAGAGCTTATCCATCAGACCGCTGCCACCCTGACCGCTGCCGTCGCCGAAAATCGTCTCCATCTCGATCCCGGAAGTCATGTACATCATCGCGCCCGCTTCCGCGATGGTGCCTTCGCCGGGGTCGAGCTCGATCTCGACGAACTGCATTTCTTCGCCGACGATGTTGTAGTCGACTTCGTGCGCGTGCTGGCCTCCGGTCAGAGGCGGGGGAGGCGGCGCGGAGGTTAGCCCGCCCGGCACCATCGCCGCGAGCTCAGACACCTGATGTGCCGCGGTCCAAGCGCTCAGCCCTTGTTTGAACACGAGGGTGTCGCGGTTGTACTGGCCCGATTGAAATCCACGTTTGAGCTCGTCCAGGGTGAAAGGTCCCAGGCTCTCGCTCCCGTGAGCGACGTGCCACTCTTTGGCGTCGGTCATTGGTCTATGGCTCCCTTGGTTGAAGCGTGCAAGCGCTAATTATACCAAGACTTGCTTGGCGTCCGCTCCGGCCTTTAGATTGAGACACACTCGATGCTGGGTCTTTCAAACACGCTTCTCGCCTTTCTCCTGACCGGACTGCAGCCACCGGTGCCTGCACCCCGGCTCGTCGAGAGCGTCGAGGTCGTCGTCGAAGACGTCTTCGAGGAGAACGGCGCCGTTTCGGATCTGTGGCTCTACCGAGCGGCGAATCGGCTTCACTTGAAGACCCGCGAGCGGATCATTCGCCAAGAGCTCTTGTTCGCAGAAGGCGAGACGGTGACCGCGGAGGATCTCGCGCAGACCGAGCGTAACTTGCGAGCGCTCCCGTTTCTGCGACTGGCGCGGGTCGAAGTCACCGATGTCGGCGACGACCGGGTGCGGGTGCGGGTCGTGACGTCGGACGCTTGGTCGACCCTGCCGGAGTTTCGGATCTCCAAAGTCGGAAACCGGTGGCTCTGGTCCGCCGGTGCTTCGGAGCAAAACCTCTTGGGCTACGGGAAGCAGTTACGGATTGCGCGACGCGCGGATCTCGACCGCGACCAGACGATTCTCTCGTACCGCGATCCTCGATTCATGGGCTCGCGGGTGGCGACGACCGCGTTCGCGTCCGATGCGACGGATGGACACCATCTGTTCTTCTCGGCCCTCCGCCCCTTCTTCTCCGTGCAGACGAGCTGGAGCGCGCGCGCCCAGTTCGAAGACTTCGACAGACTGGATCCCCTTTATGAAGATGGAGAGCGAGTCGACGATCTGACCCATTTGAGACGCCGGGTGGAGCTCGATCTCGCCCGCGCGGTGCGCCGGACGACGACGAGCGCGGTACGTGCTCACATCGGCTACGACTTCACCGAAGACGACATCGACGCCGGACTCGATTTCCGCCGGTTCGGCATGCTCAGGGTGGGCGTGTCGAGCATTAGCCATCGATTCTTGAAGCTAACCCACGTGAATCGATTCGAGCGGCCCGAAGACGTCAATCTTGGCGGTCACGGCTCGGCCTTCATCGGCTGGTCGACGGCGTCATTCGGAGGAGAGGGGCCGAACGCGCTGTTTTACTTCCTTAACGCGGGTCGCGGGTTTGGTTTGGGCCGTGACGGGTTCGTTCTCACCAACGTTTCGTGGCAAGCGCGTGATCGGGACGGAGACCTTCAGAACAGCTTCGCCACCGTGCGCGTCAACGGAGTCCATAAGCTCACCCCCAGGAGCGTCTTGTTGGCGAAGGCGGAGCTTCGCCACGGCTACCGACTCGATCCCGAAGTTCAAATTCGCCTCGGCGCGGAGAGCGGTCTGCGCGGCTATCCCGTGAGGCAGTTCAACGGCGACCGGTCGCTCCTCGTGAGCGCGGAAGCTCGATGGTTTCTCGCCGACGATGTCGCCAACTTGGTCTCGTTCGGAGTCGCGGCATTCGCGGACTCCGGCTACGCGTGGCCGACCAAGCGTCCGATGAGACTACACGACCTGCGCTCCGATCTCGGGTTCAGCTTCTTGATTGGCGGCAGCCGCGGCGCGGCGAACCGGCCGGGCGTCAGGATCGATTTCGCTTACGCGCTCGACCCGATAGAGGGCCGCAGTCGCTGGGTGGTTTCTGCCGGCTCACGCATCGGGTTCTGAACGAGCGCGGGGGAGAAGGGCGCCGCGACGGGCCGCGGCTCGTTGTTCGAACCGCGACCCTACGAGACCGATGCTCTAGTGCGAGAGCTGGATGATGCCGCAGGCGGCTCGTCCGCCACCCGCGCATCCGGCCGCTTCGCCTTCGGGGCAGTAAGTGTCCTCGTTCACGTGAACGATGAAGGCGCTACCGTTGTCGTCGAACAGCGAGAGCGGTCCGTCCGACAAGGTCACTCGGGTCGTCACGGTGTCGAGCTTGCCCTTGCCGTTCTTGACGACCAAATTACGCAGGTCGCCCATGTGGAACGGGTGGTTGCCGTCGGGGCTCGGGAGTCCGACCGGGCCCGGATCGAAATGGCCGCCGGCCGCGCCGCAAGGCGTGCACTCAGCAGTCTCGTGAAGGTGGACGGCATACTTACCGTCGGCGAGGCCTCTGAGACGCATCCTCACTCGAACGGTCTTGACGCCTTCTTCGGTGGCTTCTTCCACGAGGTGCGCGGACCCGCGGATGGAGTCATCCATGCATCCCGCGAGCTCGGCCTTCGCTCGAACCCGGTGCGGCTTCGCTGAAGTCGCTTCTACATCGTTGTTGAAAAGCAACGGTCCGCCGAGAAGAGCCGTCGCGGCGACTGCCGTCAATAGAAATAGTGCTCTGATAGAAGTAAATCCCCGCATTATTGTTTTTCTCCTTCGCTAATTTAGATTCGTTGGCGCTGCCGAAACGCGAAACTTCAGTTGGAAAAATCGCACGTCCGGCCGTGAGCTTGCTCACGCCGGATGCTTGCACATCGGCTTCGTGGGTTTCAACTTCTCTGTCCGCCGACGCCTAAAACGGGTGGATTCTCGAGCGATCAGGAATGAAAGAGAGGCCCCAGCCGGGCTTCCCCGCGAGACCGTATCGGTCCGCGTCGAGGCGGCCTCCGGCGCCGAACATCAGTGGAGGCTCGGTAAGGTCGCTCTCGAGCAGTAGCGTTCCAAACGCCCCTTCTTGAGCGAGCAATCGATCTCCCGCCGCTCGGGCGACGACGAGAGCGGCGCGGGTCAACAGGCTCGTTTCTCCGACTTGCGCACCCACGATCAGATCGATTCCGAGTGCGGCTGCAGTCCTGACGAGCGCCAGACAGCGCAACACTCCGCCCATCTTCGAGACCCGCACGTTGA
>JAJCXL010000311.1 GCA_029263435.1 Acidobacteriota bacterium
CGCCGACCTCTACCGCCACGTAGGCGAGAGCGGCGCATGCGGTCATGGTCAAAGATGCCGGGAGGCGCACCGCGAGCCCTTCGGTCCATGGCTCGAGAAAATATTGCCAATCCATGAAGTAGTGCGTCAGCCAAAGAGAGAGACCGGTGATCATGGAAGCGCTGGCGGAGGTCGGTGAGTTCGGCGTCCGGTAGAGACCGAGCGCGAGTGGAACGAACATCCCCACGAGGGGCAGCTCGTAAGCGTCTTCGAGAAGCGCGTAGGCGCTCTCGCCTGCGAAAGCGAATCCAAGACTGCATAGCGTGACCACCACCACCGCGGCCCGCGTCAACGTCAAAGACGACCAGCCGATGCCCGGCACACGACTGAAAACGTTTTGCGACAGCACACTGGCCGGAGAGAGGATCGCGCTATCGATGGTCGAGAGCACGGCCGAGACGAGGACGACCGTGAAGATGACGGCCGGGACCGGGGATAGGAAGGCGTGTGCGAGCGCGGGAAGCACCGCTCGCTCCAGATCGTCGGGAAAGAGCTGCCTTCCGGCGAGGCCCAGCATCACTGGTATCAAACCGAAACCGATGTACAACACACCCGCCACCCAGCACGCCCGAGCCGCGGTCGTGGCCGAGCGCGCGGAGAACACGCGCTGCATGAGGTCTTGTCCGGGGATATTACCGAGAGCTCCGACCGCGAACACCGCGACCCATTCCAATAGAGATTGGAAAGATCCGATGGGGACCACCTGTCTCATTTCAGGGGGGGTGTCGTTCCATAGTCGAACCATGCCGGCCACCATGCTTCCGTCGCCCAAGATCGACAGCGTGTTACCGCCCAGCGCGACGAGCCCCACGAGCACCAGCGAGATCTGAAACGCGTCGGTGAGGGTCACCGACCACATGCCACCCATCAACGTATATCCGACGGCGATGATGGCGACGAGCACGATACCCGCCGTCATGTCGAGCCCGAAGAACAAATTGAGCATACCGGCGAGGGCCACGAACTGCGCCGCGACCCAGCCGAAATAGCTCGGGACCATGACGGCGGCGGACAACAGCTCTGCCTTGCGATCGAATCGTTGGCGAAAGAAATCGCTGACGGTGAGGAGCTTCATCTCCCACAACGGCCGGGCAAAGAACAGGCCGGCGATGATGAGGCAAAACCCCGCGCCGAACGGCTCCAGCGCGGCGCGCTCCAGCCCGTCGTGGCGAATCTCGTCCGCGGCCGCGAGGATGGTGCCCGCGCCGAACCAGGTCGCCAAGAGGGTCGCCGTCGCGAGAGGAAAGTTCAGCCGTCGGCCGGCGACGATGAAATCCTCGCTGCTTTGAATCCGTCCTTGAATGCGAAACGCGAGCGCGTAGAGGCCCCCGACATACAAGATGAGCGTGACGCCGAGAAACCAAGTCAGGCTCGGCGAAAAGCTCACGGCTTTTTCACGGGGTCGCTCTCGTGGAGCGCGCCGATCTCGTCGAGAAGCACCTTCGATTCCGCCGGCGCCAGGAATCCGCCGAGCACCATCGCGAAAGCACTCGCCGGCAGAGCCACCAAGATCGCGGAAACGCCCCAATCGACGAGCTTCAGCTCGAGAGGAATGTAGATGAGTGCTCCTATGATCAGGGACGAGACCCCGCCGACGAGGTTCGCGCGCTTCCACCATAGCCCCGCGATAGTGGGTACGAACAGGCTCGCGCTCAGCAGACCGATTCCTGCCGTGTAGAACTCAGAGATGAGCTCCGGAGGCGAAAAAGCCCAATACAAGGCGAGGGCGCCGACGACCCACGCGGAGCCGACCCGGATCAGGGTCATGACTCGCTCCGACGCCCGATTCTTGAGCAGCGTTCCGAGGAGGTCGTGCGCAATCGCGGAGCTCACGGCGAGGAGAAGGGCGTCGGTCGTGGACATGACCGCCGCGAGGACCGCTGCGACCGCGACCCCGCGCAGAAGTGCCGGAAACTCGGACTCGACGACTTTGAGGAACACTAGATCGGGATCGGCCAAAGCGGGGAAATCGATCTTTCCAACCGGAACGATTGCGAGGCAGGCCGTGAGAATGATCACGCTATAGGCGAGCATCGCGATGTTCAGAGAGAGTCGGGCGCTCGCGGCGTCCTTGGCGGTGAAAACGCGCATGACGATATGGGGAATGACCGGGATCGCCGTCGCCCAGATCACGAAATAACCCATGTAGCTCGAGACGGGCCGATGGACCACTTGGCCGAGCTCCGGGGCGACGGCGGTCGCTTGCGCCATGAGCTCGATGGGTGAGCCCATACGCCACATCATGACGCAGCCGGTGCCGATCACGACGGCAAGCATCAAGACGCCTTGAATGACATCTGTCCAGGTGATCGCGATCATGCCGCCAATAGAGACGTACAAGATGAAGACGAACGTCAAGAGCGTCAACGCGGTGTCGTATGGAATGCCGAGCAATGCGTTGGCGGTGATGCCCGCCGCCTTCATCTGCGCGACGATGTAAATCGTAAATGCGATCACGATGAATACCGGCACGAGGTAGCGCACCCAGGCCGAGGGGTAACGGTAGGACAAGAAGTCGGTGATGGTGTAGCGGCCGAACCTTCTCAGAGGCGCCGCAACCAGCAGAGAGGCGAGTGGAAAGCCCAGCACCGCGCCCGCGAAGAGCGCTAGCGTGGCGGGAATGCCGCGAGAGTAGGCGAGACCCATGACGCCGATGATGGAGCCGCCGCTCGCGAGGCTCGCCATGATGGCCATCGCATTCACGAACGTACCGATGCTTCGTCCGGCGACCCAGTACTCGTCTTTGGATGTGAGCACTCGCCGGGAGGCAACGATGCCGATCCCGATGCAGCCGGCGAGGTACAGGACGACGAGGACGCGCTCGACGATCATGGCTTGCGCATGAAGACGTAGAGCGCGAGAAGGGGAGAGAGCACCATCAGCGCGGCCATGAGCCATCCGAACATGGCCATCCCCGCGACGATCTTCGTCCTCCATATCGGGAGGAACGAAACGATTGAGAACGAGACCAGCGCGATGAGGACCCAGGCCTCACTTCGTCGGATCGGAAAGAAACCCTTCATCAGCGGACACTGTCCGCGCATCTAGCGAAGCGGACCACGCATCGTAGCAAAGGCCGCGGGCGACAGGCAAAAAGGGATCCGGATGTGGAGCGAGCTATAATCGCGCGCCGCATGCGCATTGCCACCTGGAACGTGAACTCCGTCAGGAGCCGTCTGATGCGTCTGCTCTCCGTGCTCGAGCGTCACGCCCCGGACATCCTTTGCCTCCAAGAGCTCAAAGTGGTCGATGAGGATTTTCCCGCGCTCGAGATCAAGCAGGCCGGATACGAGTCGGTAGTGCATGGGCAGCGCACTTATAACGGCGTCGCTTTACTGTCGAAAGAGCCCGCTCAGAAAGTCGAGCGGTCACTTTCGGACGACACGGACGATGATCAGGCACGACTGGTTGCCGCTACGATCCAGGATGTTCGAGTCCTTTCCGTCTACGTACCCAATGGCGGCACCGTGGGCTCCGAGAAATGGGAGTACAAGCTCACGTGGTTGAGCCGGCTCCGCCGCTATCTCGACGAGAACCTCGACCCTGACCAATCGGTCGCGATCTGCGGTGACTTCAACATCGCCGTGGATGACGGGGACGTGCGCAACGTAGAGAAATGGCGAAGCTCGGTTCTCTGCCACCCCGATGGCCGCGAAGCGTTTCGAGCGATTCTCGACTGGGGCCTCGTGGACGGGTTCCGCCAGTGTCACCCCGATGGCGGTATCTACTCGTGGTGGGACTACCGCATGCTGGGTTTTCCGAAGAACGACGGCCTGCGCATCGACGGTGTCCTCGTCACCCGCCCCCTCGCGGAGCGCCTTCGGCACGCTGTCGTCGATCGAGAAGAGCGGAAAGGGAGTAAACCGTCGGACCACGCTCCCGTGATTCTCGACTTCGATTGACCTCGTAAACGCCGCCCCGTTTGCATCCGAAGGCTCGCTGAAGTATCAACCGCGGATCCATGTTTAGATCTCGTATCTTTCAGAAGTACTTTCTACCCGGGTTCGTGTTCCAGTCCATGGTCATCGCTGGCGGCTATGGAACGGGTCGAGAGCTCGTCGAGTTCTTTCTAAAGTTCGGCCCGCTCGGCGGCATGCTCGGGATGTGGGTGGTGTCGACCGTTATCTGGAGCGCAGTGTGCGCCGTGACGTTCGAGCTGTCGCGGATGACGCGCACCTACGATTATCGGAGCTTCGCTCGGGAGCTGATCGGTCGATATTGGTGGCTCTATGAGGTCTGCTATCTCGTAACGATGGCGGTGGTGTTGTCGGTCATTGCGGCGGCGGCGGGCAGCATCTCGGAGCAAGTCCTCGGTTTGCCCTATCTCGCCGGCGTCTTGCTGATGATGGCAGCGGTGGGTTTCTTGGTGTTGAAAGGCACCGCTCTCGTCGAGAAGTTTCTGTCAGTGTGGTCTTTCGTGCTCTACGCCGTCTATCTCGTTTTTCTCGTCGCGAGTCTTTTCATGTTTGGCGACGACATTGCCGCGACGCTGGCGCAAGGCGTCATCGAGCCCGGTTGGTTCCTTGGCGGGATCGAGTACGCTGCCTACAACGTCGGGACGCTCCCGGCAGTCTTGTTCACCATCCGGCACCTCGAGCACCGGCGTGAAGCGTTGACGGCCGGATTGCTCGCAGGCCCCATCGCGATCTTGCCGGGATTTTTCTTCTATCTCGCGATGGTGGGACAGTACCCGTCGATCTTGTCGGAGACGGTCCCCTCCATCGTTCTTCTAAATGCGCTCGGCTCCCGTGCATTTCTTTTGGTTTTCCAGATCATGCTGCTCGGTACGCTCGTCGAGACCGGCACCGCGCTCATCCATGCGTTCAACGAGCGCCTCGCGTCTTCTTTCGAGGAGAAGGGGAGGAGCCTTCCGACGAAGACTCGACCCATATGTGCGATTCTGCTGTTGGCGCTCGCATCCATTCTCGCTCAAGCGGGTCTCGAGGAGCTCATCTCCACCGGATACGGAACCGTGACCTACGGATTCTGGCTCGTCTATCTTTTACCGGTCCTCACCGTCGGGGTGGTCAAGCTGGTGCGCTCGTCCGCGTGACCCTCGATGCACCGACGATCTAGTGTCCCGTCCCAGAAATTCGTCACATGAATCTCGGGCCCTTTTGCGCGCTGGCAGCGTTGTGACGCCTCGTAATATCCAGATATGGCATCGTCGTCACGCCTTGCCAGCACACAAAATGACCTCGACCTTTATGCAACGAACTTCTGCGACGGAACACTATCCCGTCATCGACCGCTTTGTTAGACTGATCCGCCATGTCGAAGCTCCGGGACTCAGACACGAAAGCCCTGGATCCCCCGGACGGCCCCGATGCTGAAGCTTCTGAAGCTACTGAAGCTATGGATGACCTCAATGGACGCGCGGTGCTCGACGCTCTCCAGTCGCTCTCGAGCTCCTTGGACCTGGTCCAGACCGTCGACCGCGCCCTCGCCGGGGTCAAGTCGGTGGTCGACTACGACCGGGTGAGCCTCTTCGTTCGCGACCGTGAGCGCGGGGGCGCGGTCGTTTGTCGTCGGACCAAGGTTCCCGGCGACGGAGCCCGAGAAGCGCCAAAGCCCGATCTCGAGAAAGGGTTGGTCGCGAGGGCCTTCAAGACCGGCCACGCTTCATTGAGTGGAGGCGGCAACCTGCTCCCGGACGCCGACCACAGCGGCATGGTGGCCCCGCTTCTCGGCGGCGGAGGCCGAGTGATGGGAGCGTTTTTGGTGGAGTCCCACCACGTCGACACCTACCGGGATCGTGAGCTCGACAACCTCATGAGTTTTTCTCGCGCCGCTGCCCCCGCGATCGAAAGAGCGTTGTTGTTCGACCAGCTCGGCAGCGATCGTCGCCTCAGCGGGGAGATCGAGATCGCGAGACAAGTTCTCACCGGACTGCTCCCGAGTGAAGCGCCGAAGCTCGAGGGCTTCGACATCGCGGCCATCATCGAGCCGGCCTTCGAGGTCGGCGGCGACTATTACGACTACATCCCGCTTGGCAACGACCGCTGGGCGCTCGCGATGGCCGATGTGTCCGGCAAAGGTGCCCCCGCCGCGTTGGTCGTCGCGGCGATGCGGGCGACGCTCTATGCGCTTGCCAAGCGAGAGCTCGCCCTTCGCGCCATCATTCAGCGCGCGAACGAGTTCATTCATGCGTCGACCGGGCCGCGGGCGAAATATGTCACGTTGTTCTACGCAGTCCTCGATGCTCACGCCCGGCGATTCCTGTACATCAATGCAGGACACCTGCCTCCGATCGTGCTCAGGCAAAACGGAGAGGTCGAGCTATTGCGATCGGGCGGATTCCCGCTCGGCTTTTTCGACAATCCCCGCTACTTCGAGCAGTTCGTTCAGCTCCGGACCGGCGACATGGTTTGTCTCTACACCGACGGCATCACCGAAGCGAGCGATGCGAGCGACGAGGAGTACGGCCGCACCCGATTGGTCGCGCTCTTGCGCGAGCAGCAGAAGGCATCGGCCTCTGCTTCGGCCATTTGCCGGGCGGTGCTCCGAGATGTCACCCGCCACAGTGACGGCGCGCCCGCAGATGACGCGACCCTGTTGATCGTCCGCGCTGTCTGACGGCTCCGCTTACGGAACCGGCCGGCGTTGTGGTGTTAGACTCCTCCGATGCGGAGACGTCGATTCACGATCGTTTTTTTCGCGCTGGCGTGGCTCGCGAGCGCCGGCCTCTCGTTCTCGCAAGCACCCCCGGTCGAATTTCCCGTCCTCGAGCGGATCGTGCGCACGGGCAAGCTCCGGATTGGGATGTCCGGCGAGCAAGCGCCATTCAACGCTATCAATAAAGCCGGCGAGTTCATCGGTCTCGAGGTCGACTTGGCGAACATGGTGGCCGAGACCCTTGGCGTCGAGGTCGAGTTCGTTCAGATTCCGTTCCCGGACCTCTTGCCTGCCTTGAAGGCATCGAAAGTGGATATCGTAATGTCGGGAATGGGTATTACGGCCGAGCGAAGCTTGGAAGCGGTCTTCGTCGGGCCCTATATGATGTCGGGTAAATCCGTCCTCACCAACTCGGAGTCGATCGCATCGGCCATCCGGGCAGAGGACCTCAATCGCCCCAATCTCAAAGTCGCGGCGCTTAGAAACTCAACCAGTCAATCTTTCGCCGAAAAGCGCTTGCCGGACGCAACGCTCGTGACCGTCGAGAACTACGACGACGGAATACTCATGGTGATCCGAGACGAGGTCGATGCGCTCGTCGCGGACCTGCCTGCGTGTATCCTCGCGATTCACCGCTATCCGGATGCCGGCTTGATGTCATCCTCCGCACCGTTGACCGTCGAGCCCATCGGTATCGCCGTTCCGGCGACGGAGCCGACCCTCCAAAGCTTGCTGCAAAACTACGTCAAAGCGTACGAAGACCAAGGTTTCCTCGAGCTGCTTCAAGTCGATTGGCTCGAGACCGGCGACTGGGTCGACCAATTGCGCTAGCGCTCGAGAGCGTTGCTAGCTGAGCAGCGCACCCGTGGCGACGAACAGGACAGTGGCCACCGCGCCGGCGGCGAGCGCGTAAGGCAGCTGGGTGTTGACATGGTCGATGTGATCCGAGCCCGCCGCCATCGACGAGATGATCGTGGTATCGGAGATCGGGGAGCAGTGATCGCCGAAAATGCCGCCCGCGAGCACCGCAGCCAGCGTCAAGTGAAAGTGTGCGCCGAGCACTTCGGCCATGGGAAGGCCGATTGGAATCATGATCGCGAACGTGCCCCACGACGTCCCGGTCGAAAACGCGATGAACCCCGTCAGAACGAAAAGGGTCGCCGGAACGAAAGACGGGCTGAGCAAGCCCTCGCTCAAGCCGGCGAGGTACTCACCGGTACGAAGCTCTGACGAGGTCGCGCCGATCGCGAAAGCCATCATCATCAATAGTGCGACCGGCATGAGACCTGCGATGCCGTCCATCACCAGCTGCATGAGCTCGCTGAGGTTGAAGAGTCTTTGTTGGATCGACAGCGCGAATGAGAC
>JAJCXL010000312.1 GCA_029263435.1 Acidobacteriota bacterium
GAAATGGCGCGGGGATGTCCGCACCAAACGAATGTTCTCGGCGCTATCTCGAAGGACGGATTCGAACTGGATATCGACCGTCCGGTAACCCGGGGTCGAGCCGTTCGCCACATTGGCCGCCAGCGCTTCGTGCCTCCGAGCGAGGAAGTCCAGCACTCTTTCGACCCGACCAAGGCCTTCGTCAACGAACATATTTGCTTCCATCAGAGCTTCCATATCGAATGCGGGGATGTCCCCCACCGCGGTAATTGCACGAACCACGCCAACCCCGGTACAGGAATCGACGCGGCAGACGGGGCCTCTTGGCGCTGGAAGCGGCCGTACCCGGCAAACTCTGCCGGGCGCGAGCCCCCAGGGCTCCTTCCGGTTCTTCGGTTAGCGCCTCTCTCAAGCAACATCATCGACGTGCTCCTCACGGTGTGAGTCCTTGCCGGACGGCACCGTTAGGTTGGATTCCTTGCCGGCGGGCTCCGCAACCTCGATCCCTTCACTTCGATACTGACCGAGCTTGTTGCGAAGGGTCCGGATCGAGATACCGAGCTGTTCCGCCGCCCGCGTACGATTGCCGTTGGTTTGCTCGAGAGTGCTCAGGATCAGTGACTGCTCGGCTTCGGCCACCGTACGAGGCGCGGATGAGCCCGACCGCGACTCCGGGCCGTCCAGGAAGAGATCTTGCTCTTGGATCTGCTGAGACGACGAAAGCGTCAGCGCGCACTCGATGACGTTCTTGAGCTCGCGAACGTTCCCCGGCCAGGCGTGCGCGGACAATCGTTTGAGCGCCGGCTCACTCAGGCTACGCTCCGCCCCGCCGAGCGCAGCGCAAAACGCCCCTGCGAGCAGCTCGATGTCTTCGGGCCGATTGCGAAGGGGTGGCAGATGCAGCCGAACGACTTTGAGCCGATAGTACAGGTCTTGCCTGAAATCAGCGGATTCGACGGCGGCAGCGAGATCGACGTTCGTCGTCGCGACGACGCGCAGGTCCACCGGAACCGGCTCTCGACCACCGATCCGATCCACCGTCTTCTCCTGAAGGACACGAAGGAGCTTGGCTTGAAGCTCCCGCGGCATCTCTCCGATCTCGTCCAACAATAGCGTGCCGCCCGAGGCGAGCTCGAACTTCCCTTCCCGACGCATGGTCGCGCCCGTGAAAGCGCCTCGCTCGTGGCCGAACAGCTCGGACTCCAGCAGAGAGTCAGGAATCGCCGCGCAGTTGACGGCGACGAAAGGGCGGGACTTGCGAGAGCTTTCGCTATGGATGAACCGCGCAAGGACTTCTTTGCCCGTACCGCTCTCACCTTCGACCAACACCGTCGCGGTCGATCTCGCAGCCTTGCGCGCCACCGCTAGGAGGCGCCGGACCGCCGGGGTCGCGGTGAGAAACTCTCCCGACGTCATGGAGGCCGAAGACGCCACGACCCTCTTGATGACCGCGTCGACATCGCGAGCGTCGAACGGTTTGACGAGATAGTCGGCGGCGCCTTCCTTCATCGCCTGGACGGCGTTTTGAATCGTGCCGTAGGCCGTCATCATCACGACCGGTACATCGGCTCGTTGAAACTTCAGCTTCGCCAGCAGCTGTAATCCGTCGAGCCGCGGCATTCTCAGATCGGTGAACACGACCGCGAAATCCTCCGACTCGACTTTCTCGAGCGCTTCGAGGCCGCTCGCCGCGGTGGTGACGTTGAAGCCCGCTCGGCGAAGCGCGGTATCCATTGCAACGAGCATCTGGGGCTCGTCGTCGACGACTAGTGCGTGACCGCGCATGCTTCCTCCGTGACAGGCAAGTTGATTAGAAAGGTGGCTCCACAGCCCGGCTCGCTCTCGGCCCGGATGGTGCCGCCGTGCTGGTGAATGATCGAAGACGCCACCGCAAGACCCAGGCCGGTCCCTCGGCGGTCCGTGGTGAAGAACGGATCGAAAACGCGCTCCCGGACCTCGGGGGCGAGACCCGGCCCCGAATCCTGGAAGTTCATTTCGAGCATGGATCCGACAATGCGCAACCCCACCATCAGCTTGCCGCCGGTCGGCATGGCGTTGAGCGCGTTCAGCCACAAGTTCATCAAGACCTGCCGCAACTGGTCCGGGTCGAGAGGCATCGGCTCGCTCGAGCCCTCACCGTCGACGAGGACGTGAACGTCTCGCTCCCGCGTCAATGGCTCGAGAAAACCTCGGACCTCATCGACGAGCTCCCGGACGTTCGTGGGTACCCGACGAGGCGGCTGTGGACGGCCGAAGCTGAGCATGTTGGAGACGGCGTTGTTGAGACTCCGGATGCCGACTTGGATTTGCGACACGGAGTCGACCCCGTTCGCGGACAAGCCGGGCTCCGATTCGAGGAGCGAGACATGGAGACGGATGCCACCCAACGGATTGCGAATCTCGTGAGCGAGCTCGAGAGCCATCTCGCCCATCGCGGCGAACCGCTCCATTTGCTGCGCCTGACGTTCCAGCGCACGAAGCTCGGTCAAGTCACGGATGACGAAGACCGCGCCACCTTCTTCGACGCCCGCGACGCCTTTCGGCCCGATCAAACCCCGGCGCTCCACGTTCAAGCTCTTCTCGAGGGTTCCGCACTTCACCGTCGCTTCGTAGCTCGAGGGGCCGTCCACGTCGAGAGGCGCTTCGAGCTCAGGGCATCGATGCGATAGCTCGGCGAGACCGGCGCAGTCATCGAAGCCGCGAACATCGTCGAAGAGTATCTCTCCGGCGGCGGCGTTCTTGTGGGTGAGGACCCCGGCGCGATCCGACACGAGCACCCCGCATTCGAGGCTTTCGAGTACCGCGCGAAGATGGCTCCCGATTCGGTCTTTCTCTCGGACGGTGCGGCGAAGGGTCTGGTTGGTCTCTTCGAGCTCCTTGGACAGGGAGCGGAACTGTTCCGCCAAGCGGTGATAGGCGGTCTCCATGTGCGCGGACGCTTCGTTGAAGCTCTGAAACGCCGACAAAACCAACTCGGTATCGAACTCTGGCATCAAGAAACTATCTCCCGTTGGGCCACCGCGATGGGTAGATTGCAAGGGGGATGCCAGTCTCGCAGGGCACGAAAACGGTCGAAGTACCGGTTAGTTCGAGCGATCGGAAGGCCCAAACCGCGACCGAGCGTCAAAGCCTCGACGGCGCCGTCAACTTTCCGGTGGTTTTCGCTGGCGACGAGATCGGCCGGGGCCCGCTGGGTCCGCTACGCTCAGGGACGGGGGCCCCGCTAGGCTCGGAAACGAGTCTCTCGAGGAGCTCCGATTGCCGTCTCATTTCCGCCGTTAGCGTTTCGACCGACGCCTTGAGCTCGTCATGTCGGCGGTCGAGGTCTCGAAAGGGCCGGAGCTGTTCGAGCTCGCCGCTCAACCGTCGATTCGTATCCGCGAGTCGGCGATGTTCGGCGATGCGCTCGAGCGTCAGATCGAGCTCGCCGAGCGAGAAGGGTTTGACGAGATATTCGAACGCTCCGAGGCGGACGGCTTCGATGGCGCTTTCCAGTGATGCAAAGCCCGTCATGAAAACGACATAGCCCGACGGATTCTTTGCCCGCGCTTGACGCAGAACGTCGACCCCGCTTCCGACCGGGAGCTTGAGATCAGTGATCACCAGATCGAAAGTCGGCTCTGAGCGCAGGAGCTCCCGCGCTTGATCTCCGTTGCTCGCGACACTGACCACGAAGTCCTTGCTGAGAAAAAACTCTCGGAGTGTCTCGCGGATCGGCGCCTCATCCTCGACGAGCAGGATGGACAGCTTGGCCAGGTCGGCCAGGCCGTTCGATGACGCTACGGCTTCTTCCCAGTCCATGCCAAACCTCTCTTCGGAATCATCTCGACATCCATCGGCGCTCACGCGCTCTGTCCAACCGTCATCGGAGCATTCGGGTCCTCGAGCGCCGAGCGGACCGCGATAGACAGGTCGCTCAGGCTAAATGGTTTCTCGAGCACGATCACGCCCCGGCGGGAGAGATCGACGGTCCGCGGGTTGTGAGGATCGCCGCTCGCGATCATGATGCTGAGCTCTGGCTTGAGGAGCTTCAACGCCTCGTAAGTCTCACGCCCATCCATTTGGGGCATGATCATGTCGAGCACCACCAGATCCAACGCCTCGCCGACCCGACAGCGTTCTACCGCGTCGACGCCGGCCGCAACCGCGCTGACGTCATAGTTGAGACGTCGGAGCATCTCCGCGACGAGCTCGCGCACCGGCTGCTCATCGTCGACGATGAGGATGTGCTCGTTGTGACCCCGGACCACCGGTGAAGACGTCACTTCCGTTATCGACGCCCGCTTGACGGAGGGCAGATACACTCTGAACTCGGTGCCTCGGTCTGCACCGGTGTCGACTTCGATGAACCCACGAGACGCCTTGACGATCTCGGACGCGATGGACAAGCCGAGACCGGTCCCGGCATCTCCTTTGGTCGTGAAGAAGGGGTCGAAGATCCGATCGCGAGTCTCCGGGGACATCCCACATCCAGAGTCGGTCACCGAGATTCCGATCAGCTCGTCCGCGCCGTCCGAGCCTCCGGTCGCGGAGGGCATGGACTCGACCCAGGTCTTGAACGTCAAGGTGCCCCCGTTGGGCATCGCGTCGCGGGCATTGATACCGAGATTGATGAGCGTGTGCTCGAGCTGAGAAGCCTCGATCGTCGCTTCCACCGGACCCTCGCACAGTTGAACATCGAGCCAAATCTTTCGATCGAGTGTCTCCCGAAGCATTGCGACGGCGGATTCGACGCAGGCATTGGGGTCCGAGATCGCAGAGCTCACCGTCCGAGGCCGCGCGAAGGCGAGCAACCGACGGGTGAGCTCTCCTCCTCGTCGAGCAGCGGATTGAATGACTCGCGCTTTCTTCTCGATCCTCTCGTTGTCCCCACATACGGCGCTGATCATCTCCGCATTGGGCAGAATCGTCGCGAGGATATTGTTGAAGTCGTGCGCCATCCCACTGGCGAGAGCGCCTAGAGAGTCCAGCTTCTGAGAATGGGCTAGCTTCGATTGCAGCTTCCGCTCGTCGGTGAGATCTCTCACGATGAGCAACAAGCCCGGGCCCCCTTCGCTCTCATCGCGACGATTCAACCCGACCGAAAGTGTCCGAGCGTCGTCGGCGATCACGCGCTCGACGACGAAGCTCTCGCCCGTCGTCCCACGCGGACGGGTCATGAAGTCGTCCAACCGGCTGACGGATGCGAGCCCGATGAGCTCACCAATGGGTCGTTCTACGACCTCGGCTCGAGTGGTCGCGAAGATCTCGATCGCCGCCGGGTTCAACGTCGTTACTTTGAGATCCTCATCGCACAAAACGATCCCGTCGCTCGTCGTTTCCATTAGGCTGCGCAGGAGCCCGCCTTGCCGCCGACGGCGATTCTCACTGACGCGTAGGCGTCTCTCGCTCGATTCGATACGGTCGGTGGTGTTCTTCAGCTCCCGACACAACATCGCTCGCCGAAAGGCACCCTTTACGTCATCTGCGGTGAAGGGATGCTCGAGATAGTCGTCCGCTCCGCTGCGCATCAGCCGCTGCCAGCCATCATCCGACGGCGTCGTCTGCATGACGACGATAGGAAGCTCCACATCGTGTCTTCGGATCCACTCGACGAGTGACGCATCGCCCACCGCATCCGTGACCGCGCTCACTAGTAACAAGTCGAAATCGTTGTGCCGGAGCACCCGTTTCGCTTCGCGCGGGCTTCCCGCCGCCGCGACCTGATAGCCCTCACCGGAGAGACAGGCCGTCGCGCGGGCCCGAAGCGCGTCCTCGCCGGTCACAACCAGCGCTCTCGACCGGGACTCGGGCATCGGCCGACTCGACTCGGCATGAGCTCCACTCAAGATTTCCCCGGCGAGATCCGCAAGCTCGCCCGGATCGACCGGGTTCTCCACGAAGGCGGCGACACCAGCCTGGGAAGCCAGGACCGAAGCACGGGAGTCTCGGCACGATGCCGAAGTCAGGACGATGGGAATGTTTCCGAGCTCGCGATAGGCGGGGGACGACAGGAGACGGCACAGCTGGAAACCGTTCAAACCGTCGAGCTGGACTTGGGAGATGACGAGACGAGCGCCGCCGCGCTCGACGAGGTCGAGGACTTCCTCCGCCCCTGAACAGCAACGCACGTTGTCGTGGCCGCGCTCGACGAGAGCCTCTCGGATCGCCTGCGCGAGCTCCGTGTCGCTATAGACTACGAAAATCCTATCCGGTTGCGCCCCCATCTTTTCGCTACCTCACTCCCCCGGACGAGCCGTATCCGATACTTGTATCGGCAGCAATGCGTATGAGCTTTACCCTTCCGGAGGCGAAAACGACCCGTGTCATGACGCGGACATGCGTCGCGCGCCGACGCTCGCCGTTAGCGTGAGCTCCGACGAGGGTGACCGGAACGACGCTCGCTCTTGGTTCCCATCGGCAGTTCTCGTGAAAGGGCGAGCACGCTCGTCGCATCGGCCGAGATAACGCTCGGCGAAGAGCCCCATGCACGTCAGATGGCCGTTGCGCTCGAACCCGACTCGGTTTCCGCCGAGCTTCTTCACGTAGTAGAGCGCCTGGTCGGCGGCTGCGAAAAGCGCTTCCGAGCTGGCGTGCTCGGGGATGGCCGCGACGCCCAGGCTGGCCGTGATCTTGGCGTCAGCGACACTGGTGCCGCCTTGGCCGAAACGCCTCTCGATCGCCTTTCGAATTCGAGTCGCGACGAGAAGCCCCGTCGTTTGGTCCGCGCAGTGGAGCAAGAGCGCGAACTCGTCACCGCCGAGTCGTGCCAGCACATCACCGGTCCGGAACCCTTCGCGAAGACCTTCCGCGACGCTTTCAAGAACCTCGTTACCGGCTTGGTGTCCGAACTGGTCGTTGACGGCTTTGAATCCATCGAGGTCGACGAGGACCAAAGCAACACTATGGCCGTAGCGAAGCGCACGCGAGACTTCGAGCCGGCTTTCGTCCTCGAAGTACGCGTAGTTGTGTAGTCCGGTCAGGCGGTCGTGGTAAGCCATCTCATAAGCGACGGCGAGAGAGTCGTTCTCGACGACGACGGGATCGACGAGCATCCCGTTCTTGAGGAAGTAGTCGAGCGCGGTCGCTCGAATATCGAGCCCCGCCATTTCGACATGGCTAGCGGTGACGAGGCGATGAGCCGCCAACACCGCTTGCCAGTGACTTTCGGCCTCCTTCGGCGAGACCTGCAACCGAAAGTAGCGAAGGACCTCGTCCTTGTGGAGCGTTTCCCGCACGGACGGCGTCATCCTGAAGAGCCGGTCGAAGTCGAGCTCGAAGGCGCCAGCCGACGATAGGCGTCGGCGCCGGCCGCGAGACGCGAAGCGATGTTGCCGAGAAGCTCGTACTGAATGCTGTGGGCTCGCTCGACACTCAGCCCCTGCTGGTCGGCGAGATAGTTCTTCGCGATACGGGATTTGAGAATACCCTTGCCCGTAATCACGTCGAACACGAGCGGATCCTTCGTACCGCGGGTAAACGCGATGCGATCCGCGCCGCTCCCTGCGTTCGGGTTCTCCACCGTCACGGCGATATCCGCCGGTAAGGCGGGATCGTTCGCCAACCGATCGGCGACGAGCTGAGTGATCTGATTGCGAAGCTCGGCCTGGGTACCTGTCAGTGCACCGTCAACTCCCGGCGTCAGCTCAGCAACCGCGGGGTAGCTCGCCCCAGGAATGGTCGTCAAGCTCAAGCCGAGCTCACGGCTCACGTCGACGAGCGTATCGTTGAGCAACACTTTCAAATCGTGGCCAGGGTTGTCGGAGCTCGACAGAGAAGACAACGCTGAAGCACCGGTGAGCCCGTGGGCAGGATCGGTTTTATCTTTCGCCGCCAGGGTTTCCTGGAGCGTGTTCAAAAAGTCACTCAGCTCACTCAGCTCGATATTGCCGTCTCGGTTCCGGTCTAGGGTCGTCACCGCCAGTTGTGTTACTTCTTGTATGTTCATCGTCGTCCCAGTCCCTCCGACGTTCACTAGAGCAAGGTCGATGCCAATCACTAAACCCCGTGGGATAGGGGCGCTTTCTCGCTCAGGTCGTCCTCACTGGGCAGAATCTGACCACTCGGATCGACATTTTTTCCGGTGGCAAGGATATGAGCGTCGAACGCTCGGGCCCGCCGAAAGCCGTGCTTTCGGTAAAGCCCGAGGGCGGCGGCGTTATCCGCCGAAACGCAGAGCGTCAACTCCTCGAGGCCGGCGCGTGCGGAGAGCTCCAGAGTCCGTTTCAAGAGCAGCGAGCCTATCCCCTGCCGAGAGCTCTTGGTGCTCACGGCAATCTCTCCCAGATGAGCGACGCGCGTATCGAATCGGGTCACGAGAGCGAAGCCTTGCATCTTGCCGGAGGCGTCGACGGCCACCGGAGAGAGAGTGTTCTCGAAAGGACCCCACGCGCGCCCTTGGATGGCGAGCCCCAACCTCTCCAGCGCGCCTGCGTTGGTTCGATGCGAGGCCGAAAAGCTCGCATCCGAAGTCGATGCGAAAGCACGGGTGGAAAGGTTCGCGGCCGACAACAGATCTCCGTCTTTGAAGGTGCGGAGGGTGACGCGCTCGGGCGCCACGGCATTGGGGCGCCCACCGAGGTCCGCCCGGAGATAGAGTCTCGGCCAGGACTCTAGTGAGACATCTCGTAACATCGGCGAAAGGTTTCCGTCGCCAAAACCCAAGTCCTGCGCTTCCAGCCGTCGACCACGTCTGCGCGCTGCGAGTTGCGCCGCGCGGACGAACGTTCGTGCGAGAGCGACGTTATCGTTCTCGACCCAAAGACAGCTCAACACGTCCGTGAGGGGCGTGGCCGAAACCAGTGCGTACCCCTTGGCCTCCGCGCGGAGCGAGAGATAAGAGGAGACGTTCTCATCCTCGAAGGCATCGGGCACTTGTGCGAGCGAGGACGCGACGTACTCGCCGAAGCGACGCTTGAAAACACACTCCTGAGTACTCAGCAGGCTGGAAAGGCCCGCGGATCTCGTTGAGCTCGAGAGCTCCCGGGGTCGCGCCGATGATGCCGGACCCTCGACGGTTCCATCTTCGGAGATCTCAGGGTTTGCTTCTCGGACTGTGTCGACGGCCATGACTAAGGCGCGGGTGCGGGCGGAGCCACGGGCGAAGGCGGCTCTTCGGCTAGTCCGGGTGCTTCGAGAACGACGATGTCGATCCTTCGGTTCTTGGCGCGGCCCTCTGGTGTCTCATTGTTCGCCACCGGTCGAAACTCGCCATAGCCCGCGGCCGAGAGCCGCTCGGGGGCGAGACCGAGCGTGTTCGCGAAGTAGGCAACCAACCACGTCGCCCGGGCGGTCGACAGCTCCCAATTCGACGGGAACTGCGTCGTTCGAATCGGAGTGTTGTCCGTGTGGCCTTCGACTCGAAGGTGGAGGGACCTCGCGGCGAGGATCCGGGCAAGCGCATCGATCACCGGCAAAGCGTCGCGGCGAGGCGTCGCGCTGCCGGTCTCGAAGAAACCGGCTTCGATGAGGCTCACGACCAGCCCGCGTCGCTCGCGCCTGGTTTGCACTTGGCGGGACAGACCCGAGGCGGCGACGAGCGCTTCGATCTCTTTTTCCACCGCGACCGTCGGCTCTTCCGGTGACGGCGGGGTCTCCGGCGCCTCCGGGTCGAGCGTCTCCGTCGAGGCGATGGCTGTCGCGGGTAGCTGGACCGGCGGAGCGAGAACAGGCGGCGGCTCCGGGGGCGCTTCGACGACATCGACGACGGCAACCGGGACGGGCTCCGCTCGTGCTGGCTCTTCGGAACGTCCGGTCATGAACACGACGACGAACACCGGAAGCAACAACGTCACGACGTCCGCGTAGGAGATCATCCAGCGGTCCGCCCGAGGGGCGATGCTCGGGGCTCCGCTCGACCGGTGTCTGCGGCGAGACTCGCGCTCACGCAGCGGCATCGAGCGGCTCATGAAAAGAACGGAGCTTGTCCTCGATGAGGCCCGGTGCGAGCCGCTCTTGGATCGACAAGATCCCTTCGACGATCATTTCCTTGTGGACGATCTCTTCTCGCTGGCGAAGGCGCAGCTTGGAGGCGAGAGGGAGCAGCAGCAAGTTCGCGAACCCGACGCCGTAGAGCGTCGCGACGAAGGCTGTCGCGATCCCTCCGCCAACACCATCGAAGCCCTCGAGACCGCGCATGACGCGAATGAGTCCGATGACTGCGCCCAACAAACCGATGGTCGGCGCGTAGCCACCCGCAGCCTCGAGCACTTTCGGGGCCCCTTCGAGCCGCTCTTCGAGACATTGCAGCTTCAGCTCGAGCACGGTCTTCACGGTCTGTGCGTCTTGGCCGTCCACGATGAGCTCCAAGCCTTGCCGCAGCAACGGGTCTGACGCATCATCGACGTGGCTATCGAGACTCAGCAGCCCTTGACGGCGAGCCCTGCCAGCGAGCAAGAGAAGCTCCTCGATCACCGCCTCGGTCGCTCGAGGCCTCCGGGTGAAGAGGCCTCCTACCGACGCCACGGCTTCGGTCACGACACCGAGCGGAAACGAGACCAAGACCGCTCCGAAGGTCCCTCCGAGAACGATGAGCGCTGCCGCCGGCTGCAAGAACTCGGCAAGATTCCCGCCGTCCCACAAGAGACCACCGACGACACCGGCCACCGCGATCGTGAGTCCGAGAAGCGTTGCAATGTCCATGATGCTTCAAGTGTTAGCAGTTTTCGTGCCATCGGTGAGAGCGTGCGAAGCGCCCTGGTTGGTGGATTCATGGCGACACGGTGTCGGGACGTTGACACTCGAGTGTCACGGATCGGACCGCTCGGCCCGGGCCGAGAATCGTGTGAAGGTCGTCTAGCAGTCCGTGATGAAAGTGGGGCGTCGCACCGAGAGGGTCGAGGCGCCCGGCTGACAAGGCGCGACGAAGGAGAATATTGGGCATATTTGAGGGAGGAGCAACGCGGTCAGCCGGGATGCATCGCCCCTCGAATGCAGCCGCACTTTCACCACGGGCTGCTAGGAAGGGTCGGCCACGGGTGCCGTCTCAGAGTCGATGCGTGCGTTCAGGTCCGTAAACAAGCTCCCCCATGGCTGCAAGCTCGGGATGAGCTCTTCATCGACGAGCCGGGCGATCTCGGACAGCTCGCCTTTTTCTTGGGCCGCCACGAGCGCAGCGAAAGCTTGCTGGAGGGATGCCAAGGACGATTCCGACATGGCTGCGGCATCGGGGAGCGTGTCTACCTTCTCCCCCCAAATATTCGCCGCCGAAGACACGAGCTTGAGCAACATATCGTACCCATCCAGCGCGACATGGAGCTGTTTTGCCGCTTCCTTGGGAAGATCTTGCCGGTAGTAGCTCACCGTATTCGCGAGGACACGAGCCACTCGATCCACGTGACTCGGAGCGTCCGCGATGAGCTCGCGGGAGAATGCCTCGATGTCCGCGGAGACGACATCGACCCGTGTGAGCTCATGGATCGGACGGGCCAGCGCTTGCTCGCTCCGGAAGTCTTCTATCTCTTCGCCGTCCATCACGACGGAGAGTACAATGCCACCGGCGCTGAAACACTCCTCCTCCAAGCGCTCGAGTAGTTCGTTCCACGTTTGTTCCCCACGCATTTCGAGCTGGTTTCCATCCATCCAGAGTTCTTGCAAGACGTACCTCCTCAGTCGAACGGGTTGAGCTAATGCAAGACCGACGCCAAGCAGCTCATGCGGTGCGAGGATTGCTCGAAAGTCCCCGAAGGCTCCCAAGGGTGATCGTCAAGAGGTGCTCGACGAGGGACGCTCGATTGGAGACGCTCGAAAGCGCTTGCAGCAAGTCCGTGACCACTTGACGCTTCTCCCGTGAGCCGGCGAGCTGGAGCTGTAGGCCGGCGAAACTCATCAACGGCCGTAGGAGCGGATGGAGCCGTCCGACGAGCGTGAGTGATTCGGACACGCTATCGATCAGACGCGGGACGGAAGCGCCGGAGCCGAGCTCCGTCAACTCGAGAAGCTCCGCGCATGCCGCGTTCGTGTCGGACGCGACGGTTTTGAGCACGGAGGCGAGTGCCTGCAGTCGCTCGAGCTCGAGCGGGGACGCATGGGCGTCCCACATCGCCAGAAGCTCGCGCGCGACGCTCCCTCCATCATCGTCATCAGCCGGTCCGCACGCGCTGAGCGTACGGGTCCACATGCGCCGATAGATCGCGCGCATTGCGTCCTCGGCCCGCATTGGGTAGCGGCGGATCGGATCGACGCTCAGCAGGCCGGACGGATGAAAGCGGGTCCGGAATATCCGAGCGCTGTTCGTCGGGTCGCCCGAAACCCCCCGTCCCTCGAGCAGTCGGCCCGCGAGGGTGGAAATAGCATCCGGCGTCACTTGGTCGTGACACACCGTGTCGGCGCAGAAAGACGCGTAGTCGCAAGGATAGCAATGGATCTCCGGGACCACCGTGATGTGGCCGGAGGCATAAGGGGCGGAGTCGAAAACGGCAGAGGGGCCCACGCTGATCGAAAGGGTGCGTGTGCGGAGCGCGGCGGCCAGGTGCATCGTGCCCGTGTCATTCGTCACGACCAGATCGAGCTCTTGAAGCGTGGCCGCGAGCACCGGCAAGCTGGTCTTCCCCACTAAATCGACGACGTCACCCGACGCCTGAGCTCGCACCTGTTCTCCGAGCGAGCGCTCGTCCGGAGCACCGAGAACGAAAACCTGATGTCCCCGAAAGGCGAGCGCGCTCGCGAGAGCCGCGTAGCTCTTCGTCGGCCACTGCTTTCGGCCGTCACTCGCCCCCGGAACCAATCCAACCCGTTTGCCGCGGAGCGGAGAGACTCCGAGGAGCGCGCGAGCC
>JAJCXL010000313.1 GCA_029263435.1 Acidobacteriota bacterium
CGAGAGCTCGAAGCGGTGATCTCGAACGTGCGTCACCTAGAATGGAGCGATGCGAGAAACGGGGGCTTCATGTTCGTGTTTCGGCCGGGCGGCCTCGCGACCGTTCCGAATACGTTCGCCGGCTTCATCAAAGCACCCAACGCCGCTCTCGATAGAGCTCGATTCCAGCGCGATGTTCTGAAGGGTTATCCCAATGTCTCGGTCGTGGACTTGCGCGACGTTCTGGACGCGCTCGCCCAAGTCGTCGAGAAGATCTCCATCGCGATCTCGGTCGTGGGGAGCATCGCGCTTCTGAGCGGCATTCTCATCCTGCTCGGCTCGGTCGCTATGACGAAGTATCAGAAGCGCTACGAAACCGCCATCTTTCGCACTTTGGGAGCCAGCCGTCGCCGCGTCGCCGCCATGATGTTCTTCGAATACGGCACGTTGGGAGCTCTCGCCGGGCTGATCGGCGCCCTCGGCGCTCAAGTGTTGACCTACTTGTTGAGCGTGCAGGTGCTGGAGATCCCGTTCCGGCTCTCGCTCGGAACCAACACCCTGGCCGTCCTCATCGCGGCGGTCGCGGTGAGCGTCGTCGGTGTCGTCGTGACCCTCGACGTATTGCGTCAAAAACCTCTCACGATCCTCCGAGTCGGCTGAATCAGGGCGGACGCCTGGGCCGAGCTCGCGACCTCGCGGCTAACGGACGCGGATGGTGTCCACGCGAACGCCGAGCTCGCGCACGTCGCTCGCACCCTCGACGAGGTTCGAGGGTCGCCATGTCGGCGTCGAAAGTGTGAGGATGGCGAAAGATGCCGGCTCTCGCCGCGACAGAGCTTCGGGGAGCTCGAACCGATAGGTGTCAAAGCCTCTCCCCGGCGTGATGGTGCCGAGCACTTCGTCGTCGAGCGCGACCTCCACCGGATGACGGGGTGCTCCCTCATCCAGGGCTCCCGAGATCGTGAGCTCGACCTCGCGAGTGCCCGCGCCGACCGCGGGGAGGAAGACGGTGGAGACGCGTTGACTCCAACGGTAGCTGGTGCCTTCTTCGTCGAGCTCTTTTTCGTGGAACCACGCGACTTGGAGGTCGTCGCTGCCGCCGACGTCGAGCTCGGGAAGCTGCGGCACTCGCATCGAGAGCTCCTCTAAATCGACCGCTTTCGACAACGTGAAGCGCAAGTGAAACGGCTCCGGCCCACGCGGACGTTCGGTGTAGCCGTACTCGTACTTGCTCGTCGCGAACCAGAAGTCTTCGACGTGGCGCGTGAACAAGCCGCTGAGAGAGATCTTGTAATTCGTCACGAAGTAGACGTCTCGATATTGGTCGCGCCACTGCACCAACAAGTGTTCGAGCTCTTTTCTTGGAGGTTTCAGGGAGTAGAACTCGAGCACGTTCTTGCCTTCGAGCTCGGACAAAGGAAGCTCCAACATATGGAGTCCTTCGCGCCGCGGAAAAATGACGATGTCGTCGTCCCCGATATAGCGAGCGAGCTCTGAGACGAAACGAAGACTGCCGGGAAATTCCTCGTGACCGCCCGTCGCCCAGAGCTTCCTGCCTTCGCTCGCGTAGAGCAGGAGCAAGAGCATGGCTGCGCCGCGGGAGCCCCACGAGAGCCACCGCTTCTTGTCCCACTGCAAGCTGACGAGGAACACTCCGATACAGGCCATGAGGCTCGGCAATATCACGGGGATGAATCGGCGCATCGCGAAGTAGTGGTCGTGCCAGACCCGAACTTTGTAGAAGAAGAACAGCGAGAAGGTCAGCCCGGTCAGGAGAAAAAAGACCTGGGTCTTTCGCGCGCGAACGATAAGCGTCATCGCGCCCGAGACCGCGAGCGAAAGCCCCACCGGATAGAGGTACCAGCTCATGCGCAAGAAAGCTTCCGCATCGTGAGGGGCGGTGCGAGGCCCGTGCCAGAACGGACGTACGAAGTAGGTGAATGCCGCGAGCGCGAAAATGAAGGCTGCCGCGGCCAGGCGCGCGCGTTCCGAGACGATCGCGTCGAGCCACCGCTTTGGAAATTTCCTCCCGGCCGCATCGGCGAGCGCGAGTCCGGCCAGTGCGAACACCGCGACCCACCACAGGTTGTCTCCCAGAAAGCGCCAGTAGTGTCGTCCGAGAATGCTGGACACATAAGGCCAGCTCACCAGACGGTCGTGCAGCCCCGCGTGAAGCGCTAGCACCGTGAAGCCGCCGAGGAAGCCGAGCTCGGGTCGGCCGAGGTCGTTCTTCAATCGCTTCCACCCGAAGAACAGACCCAAAGGAAGTAGGAACAACACGTTCTCCATTCGAGCGAAGAGAGTGGCCGCCAAAGCCATCCCGCCGAATACCCCGGCCGTGGAGGAACGCTCCTCTTCCATGAAGTAGAGAGAAAGCAGACAGGTCACGTAGAGAAATTGAACGACGACCTCGGAATTGGGGTAGCGCGCGAACCAGATCTGAACTTGGAGAACGGTGAGAAAACCTGATGCCCACAGTGCGACTTCGAGGCCGAATAGCCGACGGAGTGCGAAGAAAAGACCCAGGCCTCCCATCATGGCGAAAAACGGAGTCGCGTAGAGCCCGGCCTTCATCTGAAACAGAGCGGCGGCGATCCCGATCCAAGTCGGAAATAGGTGGAGGCCATGCGGCACGACCTTCGCGGTATCGGGGTTCTCGAGCAGGAAGCCCTGGAACTTCAGGTGATTCCAATCGGGGATCTCTTTATCGACCCGAAAAAAAAGCGCTCGGTCCTCTTTTGGAATCGTTTCGAGGACGGGGTCGGTGAACTTCAGGTTGCCCTCGCGAGCGAGGTGAAATCCGGTGTTCACGTAAATCCCGGGATCGCGCCCCCCGAGGATGTACTCGAAGGGAGGGAAGTAGGCGACGAGGGTAAATCCGAACAGCGCAGCCACGACCGCGAGCTCTCTAACGTCGCGGGTGCCGATGGAAAGTCGCAGCCTCTTTCTGAAGAGTACCGCCGTCAACCCGACCAAGGCGCCGACCACCCCTGCAATGTTGACCGGCGTGAACCGTGAGAGCTCCGCGAGCGTGAGTCCGATCCACCCCGACACGACGAGGCTTCCCGCCAAGGTCAAGTAGAGCTGCTCGCCGAGGGTGAGCCGGACCTTGTTCTCTCCATTCAGAAACGCGACCAGTAGGGCGCCGGGAGCGAAGAAGATCAGGATCGTGGCCAGGGCGGCCGGCAGCGGGCTCACAGGCTGAGATGATAGCTCAACCGGTGTTACAGTCCACCCGCATGGCACCAAGCTCGAAGCGGCCCGTCATCGCTTCTCTCCTCGCGATCACGTTCTTCTCCATTATTTATGTCGTTCGCATCCGCGAAGACATGGTGGACTTCGGGGTGAATCATCGGGCCGCCGAGCGACTGCTCGCCGGTGAGCCGCTCTATCGCGCCTCGGACGGTCACTTCATGTTCAAGTACTTTCCGGCCTCCGCGCTCGTCTATGCCCCGCTCACCATGCTTCCGCTCGAGGCGGCGAAGGCCATGTGGTTTGGTCTCACGGCGTTTTGCACCGTCACCCTGTTCTACTTGTCGCGGCGACTCGTGCGGGGGTCCGAGCCTCGCGCTTGGTATGTACTCGCCGTTCCTGCGCTCGTGCTCGCGAAGTTCTGCCTCCGTGAGCTCAAGCTGGGACAGATCAACACGCTCGTCACGCTGGCGCTCTTGCTCATGGTGTGGAGCCTCGTCGAGAGAAAAGAC
>JAJCXL010000314.1 GCA_029263435.1 Acidobacteriota bacterium
GACCGCTTCCGGCCGAACCTCCACTATTGCGATTGGATTCGCGAGTGGACGGCGATGGGACTAGAGGTCTACGGAAAGATTCTGAACGGCAATCCATCCTTCCTGGATCGCTTCGAAGAAAGGAAAGTCGCATGAAACATCTCAAAGCATGCAACCGCAAGGCCGTAGCGGTGCTGGAGTTCTTAGACGCCGAAGGGGGCTCGGTCGAAGCGCTCCAAGAGGAGAGGCCTCCGCACTATCCCGCCGGCTGCACCACGATTTTTTCGCCGGGGTGGGAAGTCGACGCGACCGGCGGCACCGCGGCCTTGTGCCAGCCGATGGAGCGCGATCTCTATGACTGCTACAAGACGTGTTTCTGGCCCGCTCAAGTTCCGGATTATCTGAACAACAACCCGGATTGGCATTCGGGCTGTGCCAGCGCCACTCAAGACTGGCGCAAGATCGATCTGATTTTTCCGTAGGGCCTGATGCGCGCGGCACCGTTTCGTACTTTCGTCGGCCTCCTCCTCTTATCGACCTTGTTCGCTGGTCCATCGTTTGCTCAAACCGAGCCGACGGTGTTCATCTGCGGAGTGTGGCCCGATCGCATCTTGTTCTTCGACCAGACGACGGACGAGTTCAGCGAAGGCTTACGACTGCGTCACGGGGCAGTGACCCGAACGGCCTATACGAGCGACCGGCGGAAGTTTTTCGTCGTCACCGATCGGATGGAGTCGGTGGAGATCATCGATCCGCTGCGAAAAGAGATCGTGGGCGAGTTCAAGTTGTCGACGCCCGAAAGACGAGTGCGATTCTTCGGGGTGTTCCCCAACGCTTCCGGGACCCAAGCCTATCTCACCTATACCGCGACCGAGCTCCAGGTCGATCGCTTCATCCGCGAGGACGCTCCGGACGTGTTGCTCTTCGACGTCGAGAAGAACGAGGTCGTCGATGAGTTCTCCCTTCCCGATCGGATAGGAGCGAGCGGCCGACCCGCCCTGCACGTGTCGCCGGATGGAAGCTCGCTGTTCGTCATCACCGACAACATCTACGAGATCGACGCGAAGACGCACGAGATCATCGACACCCTCGAGATATCGAAGCCCCTGCAGGCCGGCTACGGACCGTTTAGAGGCATTCGCCTGACCGAGACCGAGCCGGGCATGTTTTTCGCCATCTACCGAACGACCGACCCGATCCAGGAAAAGAAGCTCTTCGGTCTCGCGAAGCTCGACCTCTACGGGAAGAAAGTATCGACCTTCGAGCTCGGACCGGAGCTCGAGGTTGGGCAGTTCGCTCTCTCACCCGACAAGAAGCGAGGCTATGCGGGTCTCAACGATATGGTCGTCATCGACATGGAGACTCAAAAGGTTCTCGTCAAAGCGGAAGGCTTCGAGCGCGGACGAGCGAACAACTCGATGATCGTCTCTCACGATGGGACCAAGCTCTATATCTCCGGGGTCGGCGACACCGTCTACGTCTACGACGCGAGCACCCTCGAGCCCATCAAGACGGTCTACGCGGGAGGTGACTTCATGATGCCGCCCGTCGAGATCCTCAACCCGACGTCCCCGTCCTCGCCCTAGCAGCCCCATCGTGTGACGCCGTCTTGAAGGCGTACTCGAAAACCGGACTCTACCGCCGGGCACTCGGCTTCGCGGTGCCCTACTGGAAGCGGCTCGGCTTCGTCCTGTTCGTGTCGATGTTCGCGACCCTCCTGGGACTGGCCCAGCCCTACTTTCTCAAGATCTTGATCGACGATGCGTTTCTCGCGCAGGACTTCGATCTGCTGCTCAAGATCTCGGGAGGACTGTTCATCGTCTCGGTAGCCAGCGTCGTGCTGAATGCTTTTTCCGGATACCGCTATATCGAGGTCTCGACCGAAGCGTTATTCGACATCCGGCTCACCGTCTTTCGTCACTTGCAAAGGCTCGGACCCCGGTTCTACACGAAGACGCCGATGGGCGACATCCTCTCCAGGCTCAACGGCGACGTGTCCGAGATCCAACGCATCGCCTCCGACACCCTCTTATCTTTGATTACCAACGTCGTGTTCCTCGTGGGCACGGTAGCGATCCTCATCACGCTCGAACCGAGGCTGTTCCTCGTGAGCGTCGCGCTCGTCCCCCCATCGATTTGGGTTCTGCGTCACTACCGCAATCAAGTCACCGACAAGAATCTCCGGCTTCGGGAGAGAAGCGCGGATATCGGAAGCTTCTTGGTGGAGTCGTTTCTCGGCATGCGACAAACGGTCGCCTCTTCGCAGGAAGCTCGCGAGGCCGGCCGCTTCCGCGAAAAGAACGACCGCTTCGTGCGAGCGCTGCTCGATCGGCAGATGACCAACTATCTGGCGTCGGGTGTCCCCGGCGTGCTTTTGTCACTCTCGACGCTCGTCGTGTTCGTCGCAGGAGGCTACCTGGTGATTCAGGGGAGCTTCTCGATGGGAAGCTTCGTCGCGTTCACGGCCTATCAAGCCCGCCTCCTGGGTCCTCTCTCCGGACTGATGGGGCTCTATTTGAGTCTTCGCGCCGCAGACGCATCCTTGCAGAGAGTCTTTGCGCTGCTCGACGAAGGCGTCGAGGTCTCCGAGCCGTCCCTCCCCGTCCGTCTCGACCAAGTGCGGGGCGAGATATCGCTCGTCGGGGTCGGCGTCGACTACGACCGGGAGACGGTATTGAACGACATCAGCTTCACGGTGGCACCTGGCGAGATGACGGCCGTGGTCGGACCCAGTGGCGTCGGCAAGTCGACGCTCTCCGACCTCATTCTCCGTCGCATCGATCCAAACCGGGGCGAGATCCGACTCGACGGGGTCGACTTGAGAACCTCGAGCCTGGCGGAGCTCCGGCGGTCCATCGCCGTCGTGGAGCAAGAGACGTTCTTGTGGAACGCATCCATCGAGGAGAACATCCGCTATGCCCGCCCGGAGGCGACGTCCAAGGAGGTCGAGAGTGCCTCGAAGCTCGCCGGCATCCACGACTACATCATGACGCTTCCGCAAGGCTATTTGACGCTCACGGGAGAACGGGGCCTCGCGCTCTCCTCCGGGCAGAAGCAGAGGATCGCCATCGCTCGCGCACTGTTGCAAGACGCGCCCATTCTCATCCTCGACGAAGCGACCTCGGCCCTCGACGGCGAGACTGAAAAAGCAATCGCAGATTCTCTGTTCAGCCTCGTGAAACACCGCACGACGCTCGTGTTCTCTCACCGATTGCCGCTGGTAGCCAAAGCCGACCGCGTCCTCGTCCTGGAAGGAGGGGCCATCGTCCAGGAAGGCACGGCCGTGTCGTTATCCGCGCAAGACGGAACGTTTCAGCGCTTGTTCGCTTCGAGTTGAGCGGTCAACCGCGGAGCGCTTGAAGCTCGACCACGAATGCATCGAGATCCGGAGGCTGAATGGCCCCGATCTCGTCCAGAGCGTGTCGATAGGACGGTGCAGCCCGCCCCCCCACGATGATGTGAATATCTGGGCCCAGGAATCGACGAAGCTTTCCAAGCTCGGCACCCAGATGGGGATCGTCGGTCGGATAAACGATGCTGAGGGCTACCGCGTGAGCTTCTCTCTGCGCGGCGGCCGAGGCGATCTCCTCAGCGGGTAGGTTCGGCCCGAGATAGATCGCTCGCCAACCGTCGGCAGCCGCGATAGTCGCAGCGAGGAGCGCTCCGATCTCGTGAACCTGGCCGTGTGGTGTCGTCACGAGGATTGCGGGCGCGGAGATGGGTACGTGTTGCGCGCCGTTGAGGCTGCCCACGAAGCTACGGACCGCAGCGGTGGCGAGGTGCTCTTGGGAGACTCGCATCGTCCCTTCACGCCATTCGGCGCCGAGCATCTGCATGAGCGGTACCACCACTTCGCTCATCAAGACTGGACGAGAGAGGCTAACGAAGGCGCCGTCCAGCTCACGCTGGAGCGTCACGGCATCGAGCTGCTTGGCCGCTTCGAGACAGGCGTTCAAGACTCGACCGCCGAGGTCCTTCCGTGGTACGACCTGCGCCGTCGACTCGGGACCCGCACTTCGCTGTAGGGCTTCGTCCTCGGCGACGAGGGCTCGAAGGGACTCCGTCGACTGAGTGGCGATCTGACCGATGCTTCGACCCAAGAGCGTCGCTCGCCGCAGGAGAGTCAGGCGTTCGACGTCCTCGTTCGAGTAGAGCCTTCGATTGGTCTCGGTCCGGTGGGGGGTGACCGCGCCGTAGCGCTTCTCCCATGCCCGGATCACCTGAGGGGTCAATCCGGTCCTTCGGGCAGCTACGCGAATAGGATGCCATTCCGTCACCTCTGGATTCTCCAAAAATGGCACATATTTGTCAACCTACATATTTGACATCTACACGACATTGGTTAAACATGGTGAACGTCTGATGCCGATATTCCGCCGCTCCAGTCCAATGCCCGCGAGCGCCCAGGAGGCCTAC
>JAJCXL010000315.1 GCA_029263435.1 Acidobacteriota bacterium
GCTCACCCAGCGCGTTCGCCATGAGGGCGAGCGAGCGCATCTCGCGGACCACCATCGCATTCAAGTCGAGCGCCTCGACGAGAGACGGCGCGCGCGGATCGTCTTTTCCCAGTAGATCCCAGATCGGCACCAGCGAGTCCCTCACCGATTCCAGCACCGCGTGGCCACCCCACTCGAGAAGACCATCGCCGTCGCGGTCTCGCTCGCGAAGCAGGAACTCCACGAAATCAGCCCCGGACTGGAAGGCATCGACGAGGAACCGGCGTGACGCCGCCTCCGCTACGCGAGTACGAGCAACGCGGTAGACCTCCCAGTTCGTCCACGAGTAGAACGGTGCCGACGTCGTTCTCTCTCCATCGACCGGAAAGGTCCGCACGACGTAAGGACCTGCCCGGTACGGGATATAGCCATCCTCGTGTTGCTCTTGCATGAAAACGCGCTGAGAGGCCATGGCACTTTGCGGATCGAGATAGACGTAGGCGAGCATCGACAAGCTCTCATGGAACACTTGTCCGTCGTGCCCCCAGCTCCAGGTGGGCTCCCGCGAGAACACGTAGTAGTTGTGGTCGAGCCGGCCTTCCGCCGGTAGCATCGATTGCCGCGCGAGTGCCAAGGCGCCGCGATAGACCATCTCTTCGTCGGCCGTCAGCTCGAGTCGCGGAGCGTTCACGAGGAGATCAGCGGCTTGGCGCTCGAGAGCGGTGAGGGAGATGCCGGTTAGCGTTCGAGCGGCGGCCACCATGGGCTCGCTTCCTTGCGAGCGGGGAGTCACCGCCCGCACGACACGCCAGGATGCGACTTCACCGGGAGCTATCGACAGATCTCGCATCAGGACCAGCGCATCCGGGCGGCTCGTGAGATCCCCGCTGACGAGGCCGCGATTGAGCTCGTGGAGCAATGCGGGGAGCCCCGTCGCGTAGCCACCGTACGCATCCGCCGGGGCGCCCAGCATCAGCAAGTCGTGGAAGGTCTCTTCGTATTCAGGGGGTGGAGACTCCGACCAGGATTCAGGCGGCTCACGATGGCCGAAGACGAGGCCGTCACCGGCCGACGTAAGAGAGGCGTGGTCGAAGCCGCTGTCGGGCGCCGTCGCGAACGCATAGATGCCGAGACGTTTCGGACGGTCGCTGACGTTTGCGATCTGAAGCGAGAGGATCGACTGGCGAGACGACTCGACCGCAAACGTCGCGTCGACCTGCAGGTCGTGGAAAGGCTCGAAGTCGAACCGAGCTAGATTTGCGAAAGACTGCCGGACCACCGGCTCGCGCACGAAGTCACCGACGGCGTGGGCGAGCATGCCGTCCAGCGTGAAGCCGATACCCCACGAGCCCGCGCTATCGGATGTCAATGCGAGCGCTTGGTTCGAGTCGTAGAAACGAAGGTGGTATCCCTCGTCGACCAAGTACTCGGAACGCTCCAAAGGCGCCGCGTAAGTGGTGAAGACCGGGTCCGACTTCCCGGCATCGAGCGGCGGGAGCGTCAGGTCTTGAGCGCTCGCGGCCTCGACGGTAATCAGGAGCGCGAGGGTCAGAAATCTCGGCGACGGCATGCCGCTTTATAGCAGAAGCGGCCGCCTTCTCCCTATCTAGTGGCTAGGGACGAGCCTTACCATATCTAGGGACCAGCCTTGCCAGGCTCTTCGGCAGAGGTGACTCGAACTTCAGGGCCTCCCCTGACGTCGGGTGCTCGAACTGCAGGCTGCTCGCGTGAAGTCCGAGCCGGCGCGCGGGATTCGTTTTGGCCTCATACTTTCGGTCGCCTACGATCGGGCACTCCGCATCCGCGAGGTGCACCCGGATCTGATTGCGGCGACCGGTCTCGAGTGTGAGCTCGACCAAGGCGCGCACCTGGTTTTTCTTCAACACTCGATAGCGAGTGACCGCATGTCGGGTCTTCTCACTTTCACGTGCGCTGTAGACCTTGGCCGGGCTGCTTTCATCCAAGTTCGACCGGAACACGCCTTTGTCGGAAGGTGGGTGTCCCTCGACGACCGCCAAGTAACGTTTCTCGAACTTGTCCCATCCGCGCTGAAGAGCGCGCTTCGCGTCTTCGGTCTTGGCGAACACCATCAGTCCGGAAGCCTCGCGGTCGAGCCGATGGACGATCCAGACACGCTCACGGCCTTTCGGGTTCCTCGTCCGCAGGTAGCGGATCAAATAGGCATAGGCGGTCTCGCTCCGCTCGATCGTCGTGGCAACGCTGAGAAGATGCTCTGGCTTGTCCACCACGACCAGCGACGGATCCTCGTGCCAGATCTTCATCCCCGGAGGGAGCGCGTCTTCGGCGACGACATCCGCCTTGTCGCGGATGTCGACAACATCACCTATCTCGAGCGCATGGTTCGAGCGCGTCACGGTCTGTCCGTTGACTTGAACGGAGCCGTGCTTCAGCCATTGGCGGACGGTCGTTCTCTTCGCCTCGGGGTGGCTGGCGAAGAGAAATGCGACGAGTCCGCCCGGCTGATCGACCTTGTGAGAGGCAGGCATGAGTGGGCCAAGTCTAGCTCGGAACTCGTACGCGTACTCGGAGCGCTACGGCTAGTATGATTTTGACAATAGTATTATCAATTGCATAATATTCTCTCATGGCCGACGCGGGACCCCTGAAACCACTCCACTTCAGTATTCTTCTCGTTCTCGCCGAACGAGAAGACTACGGTTACGGCATCGTGCGCCGGATCGCCCAGACCGACGCGGGCGGTATCACGATCGCCCCGAGCAATCTCTATCACGTGCTCGACCAGCTCATAGATACGGGATGGATCAAGGCCAGCACCCGCATGGATGAAGACGCTCCCAGACGGTCCTACTTTCGAATCACGCCCAAAGGCCTCCGAGCGACACGGGCGGAAACGAGACGTCTCGAAGCTCTCCTCGCCAGAGCGGAGCGACTCGATGCGCTCAAAGAAAGCGGATCTCGGTGAAAAAGAAGTCTCGGACCAAAGCACCCGGCGAGAGACTCTACCGACTCGCTCTTTATCTCCACCCCGCTCGGTTCCGCGAGCGCTATGAGCAAGACCTCATCGACTGCTATCGCGACGGTTGGCGCAGCGAGCGCGGAGGATTCGGATACGGCCTACGGGCAGTGGCTTCCGCCGTGACGACTGGCCTGCACCAGCGGCGAGAGGCAGCACAACCACGCACGGCCGGAGCTCGAAAGGAGAAACGCATGCGCATCGATAGCTGGGGACACGACTTCCGTTATGCGGTGAGACGCGTCTTGCGCCAGCCCGGCTTCTCTCTCGTCGTGATCTTGACACTCGGGCTCGGACTCGGAGCCAACACCGCGGTCTTCAGCGTGATGCAAACGGTGCTCCTCGAGCCGCTTCCCTACGAGGGGTCGCGCGAGCTCGTTCGCATCTATGCCACCCATCGAGAGTCCCGCGGTGAGAAGCAGTTCTTATCCGGGCCGGCGACGCTCGACATTCGCGAGACCGGTAGGGCTTTCGCAAGCTTCGCAATGATCGAGAACTACTCGGTGAGAGGGGTGGACATCACCGATGGCGACCAACCGGAGAGAGTGCGCATGCTGCGCGTGAGCGCCGACTACTTCGAAGTACTCGGCGTCTCCACCGTGATGGGTCGGCCGTTCGAGCGCCAGGAAGAGAACCAAGCCTCTCGAGTCGCGCTCGTCAGCGAGCGGGTGTGGGTCCGTCACTTGGATGGTGAGCCCGAGTCCCTGGGCCGCGCGCTCGAACTCGACGGAGAGCCTCACACGATCCTCGGAATCGTGAGTGACGATTTCGAGGATCCGCTCGAGGGGACCATCGACGTGTGGCTTCCGATCGATACGGTCTCGGCCGCGAAGCAAGATTGGGACAGCCACTACTTGAGCGCTCTCGCTCGACTCGCTCCCGGTGAAACCGTCACCAGCGCACGCGCCGAGCTGGAAGTTCTCGCCGAACGGCACTGGACGATGGGTGAAGACGCGGAGGACGCATACTTGGTGGTCCCCTTGAAGCTCGACGTCGTGGGACCGGTCGAGAATCTTCTAAAGGCGCTGATGCTTGCGGTGGGCTTGCTGGTCTTGCTGACCGCCGTGAATGTCTCTGGGCTCATCGTCGCGCAGACGGCGGCACGCATGCGGGAGCTCGCAGTGCGCTCCGCGCTGGGGTCGGGTCGCGCCGCTTTGGTGCGTCAGCTCGTGATCGAGACCGGCATCCTGTCCACGCTCGGCGGGCTTGCGGGAGTACTTTTGGGTGGAGCGGCGCTCCGAGTTCTCGTTGCCCTCGCTCCGGACGGTCTTCCGCGGCGTTCGGCGATAGCGCTTCCCATTGAAGCCGTCTGGCTGTCGGCTCTTCTCGCGATCCTCATCGGGCTCGCCATCGGAGTGGTGGTGGCGCTGTCGTGCTCCCGGCCGGGCCTGGTGCGGGCTCTCACGGGAAACAGCCGTGCCGGCAACGACTCGCCCAGACAGCGACGAGGCCGCGACGCGCTCGTCGTCTTCGAGGTCGCGCTCGCGCTCGTTCTCTTGATGAGCGCGCTCGTTCTGACGCGAAGCTTCGAGCGACTGCGCGACGTCGACCTCGGGATGGATCCGGACCATGTCACGACGTTTCAAGTGAACCTTCCCCGGGCCCGCTATCCCGACGGCGAAGCGCGTCAGCGGTTTTATGAAGAGCTCCGACGGAGATTCCTGGAGGTCCCCGGCGTCGACGCGGCAGGTGCGGTGAGCTATCTCCCCACATCGGGCTCGTTCAATGGCTGGGGCACGCGTCCGGCATACGGTATCGATCGTCCTGTCGACATGCCGAACCTACAAGCGAACCAAAGAGTCGTGGAGGGGGATTACTTCGAAGCGCTCGGCATCGCGGTCGAACGAGGAAGGACGTTCGACGCGAGAGACGACGCGGCGGCGCCTCGTCGCGTCGTGGTCTCGGCTTCTCTCGCGAGGCGTCTGTTTCCTGATCAAGATCCGGTGGGGAGCTTTCTACGCATCGCCGGGATTTATGCGCAGATCATCGGGGTGGTCAGGGACGTGCCCATCACCGCGCGCGGCGAAGTGGTTCCGAAGGTCTATCACCACCACCCGCAGTTCGCGGATCGCTTCTGGACATTGAACCAAGTCGTTCGGATGAAACCCGGTGCCGGCGATCCGGTCCCGGCGCTTCGACGCGAGCTGCACGCGATCGACCCCTCGCTCGTCCTCTATCAGCCGGCTGCGATGGCTGACGTCGTGGGCAGGGGGGTGGCGACGGAACGCTTCGCCATGCTGCTGCTCGGGTCATTCGCGATGCTCGCGATGCTGCTTGCGAGCCTCGGACTCTACGGCGTTCTTGCGCACGCCGTCGCGCGACAGCGCAGAGAGATCGGCGTCCGCATGGCACTTGGCGCACGACCGACGCGGATCCGCCGGATGGTGGTGGGTCGCGGCCTCGCGCTCACTTTCGCGGGAGCGCTTCTCGGCTGCGCGGTGGCGCCTCCACTTCTTGGCACGCTGGAATCGCTCCTCTTCGGAGTCCAGGCTTTCGACCCCGCGGTCGCCGTCGTCACGCTGGCGTTATTCGTCGGCGTCGCCGCCATCGCGAGCTATCTTCCCGCCCGAGCGGCGACCCGTGTGAGCCCGGTAGAGTCCTTCCGCACCGACTAGCGGCGAGGAAAAATGGACCAGGTCCTTTTTAGGGCCCAACGCCCGAGCGCGACTAGTCGGCTTATTTACAACACTTTGGCCCACCGCCTGGGTCTCGAATAAATGGACCAGGTCCCACTAACGGGAGCCCGCGCGGATCACTAACGGGAGCCCGCGCGGATTGGGGAAGCGGGGCGAGCTTCAACCTGAGGGAGGCACTGTTTTCGTGCCGACAGGTTTATCTGCCAAGCCTCGCGTTTCCGGGGAGCACCCCGAACCGCTTGGCTTCGGTAAGGCAATCGGATTGCATCGCGCGCATCCTGCCCCGGAGCTCGGTTTTCTCGGCGCGCACTCCCTGACACTCGGTCCGGCGTTTCGCCATCTCGGCGCCCCAATCAGCGCGCTCCGATCCCGACGGGGGCGATGCACACAACCGCGCTTCTCGCGTGTCGAGCATATCCATCAAGTTCTCGAGGTGAAGGTAACGAACTTTGTACTTGCCATAGATCGACCTCCACTCGAATTCGTCTTCCGGATGCTTGGTAACGGCATCGTCGTCGTCGAGCTCACTCTCCCGCTCGTTGTCGTCGTCGGCGTCCTCATCATCTCCAGAGCTCGCCTCGCCACCCTCGATGTTCAGGTCGTTGTACTCCTTCGCCGTCCGACCTTCGGCACGGGTCTCTTCGCGCCTTTCCTTCTCTTTCTTGGCAAGCTCGGCGAGACTCTGTCCGCTCGCTCCAGCAGCGATGAAAACGGACAGCAACAACAAGGCGATTCTCTTCAAGGTTCCTCCGACCGAAAGTTCGTAGCGTTTGACTAGAGCTGAGGGGATGACTTCCAGTCTAGCGAAGGGTCCGGACCCCTTCAACTCACTCCGGGGTCAGGCACCGCTCGGCGACGACGACGACTTCGTTGCCTCCGAACGCGGTCTCGGACACCGAAAGGCCCCGAGCGACAAAACCCTTCCTCGCGTACTCCCGGAGCTCGCGCTCCATCGTCGACGTCCTAGTGGTTGCGAGCAACGTGTACTCACACACCGGCGCATCTTCATGGGGACTGCGTTCCATGACCACCACCACTTCCTGGCCACCGCCCCCGGTCTCGAACACGGTCTGGGAAACGAAAGAGAATCCGCGCCTGGCCGCTTCGTTGAGCTCGTCTCGCATGGTGCCGGTTCGATTCGTCGCAAGGACGAGGTACTCAGGCGGTGCAGAAAGCTCGGCGCCGCGATCCCGTTCGACGATCGCCAACAGCTCTTGGCCACCGTGCTCCGTCGTGCCCCCTTTCGCTTCCACGAGTACGAAGCCGTCCAAGGCCGCTTCGTTGAGCTCGCGCTCCATCGTCGAAGTCCTCGTGGTCGCGAGGACACGGTAGTCGATCTCACGCGCGTTCTGCGCGGATGCGACGGTAGCAATTCCCAAAGTGACCAAAATGGCGACGCGCGGCACGTTCTTCATATCTACCTCCCTTGAACAACCGGAGGAAGTGCAACGAGGGTGCCACTCGGAAGCCCCGAAAAACGCGGGTGAGGCGGGGAGCCTGTCCTCGAATCAGGGCAGTTTTCTGTCGGCCCGTCGCTTTCAGCGAACGACGAGAACGGGACAGGGCGCGGATCGAACCAGCTTGTGGCACGTGGAGCCGACCCATCCGAGACCTGAGGCTCCATGGCCTCCGGCTCCGGTCACGACGAGGTCGACCTCTCGGTCTCCTATGAGCTGATGGAGCGTCGAGTAGATGGGGCCGACCTTCGTGACGATGTCGACGTCGAGGGACCCCGCCCCAGAAATGAGCCCGGACAACGCTTCGCTCTTATCGACGGTAAGCGCTTCCATCAGCTCGCTCATCTGGTTCTCGGAGAGCCTTTCCAGAGTCTTGTCATTGAGCACGACGTAGGGCACCGGGACCACGTGTGCCGCGACGAGTCGCGCGCCGTAGAGATTCGCGAAAAAGACCGCGTGCTCGACCACGCTCGCGGTCTCCGGGCCGAAGTCGATAGCGACCAGTATCGTTTTCGGCTCTCCCTGCGCGCGGCCACCGGCGCCGGGCGGTACGCTCACGAGCGGCACCCGCAATCGGTGGAGGACTTTCTCCATGACGGAGCCGAGCAAGAGCTTCGAAAGCCCCGACAACCCATGAGTGCCCATGACGACGAGGGCGCCATCTCCGGCATGGGCAGCTTTGACGATCGCATCGGCAGGAGACCCATCGGCGACCTCGAGCTCGGCGCGTGAGAAATCCAGCTCATCGTTCCAATCGTCGAGCTGCCTCGTAGCCTCTAAACGAAGCTCCTCCTCCCCGCCTGGCACCGCGACGAGATTGCCGACGTGCAGCAAGCGCGTGTCTACCGCGTGCATCACGGAGAGTGGACGTTTCGTCTTTTTCGAGAAGTCGATGGACCATTCGAGGGCCGCTCTCGAAACGTCCGAGAAGTCGACGGGACAGAGTATCCGCGGATAAAGATCAGTCATGGGTCACCTCCACATTGACGCAAGAACACCTTGGTCCCTGTGCACGCTTCGTTCCAGCACGGACTCACCGCCCGACGTGACAAACGCGGCCCCTCGCCGGCTCAGCGGCGCGTTATCACCACCACTTGGGTGAAATCACCCTAATCGGACGCCTCCACGAGAGCTTGGGCGATCGCGACTAGCGAGTCCTTCGCGTCACCGAACAACATGACAGTGTTGGGCGCGGTGAAAAGTGGATTGGTCACGCCGGCGAAGCCGGGAGCGAGGCTCCTCTTGAGAACGACCGTCGAGCGAGCCCGGTCCGCGTTCAAGATGGGCATCCCGTAGAGAGAGCTGGATGAGTCCGTCCTCGCGCTCGGGTTGACGACATCGTTCGCGCCGACGACGAGCGCGATGTCCGCCTCGCCGAACTCGGCGTTGATCGCCTCCAGATCGAAGAGCTGCTCGTAAGGAACATCCGCTTCGGCGAGAAGAACGTTCATGTGTCCGGGCAGACGGCCCGCCACCGGATGGATCGCGAAGTCGACGCGGATGCCAAGCGCTTGAAGCTCTCTCGCGAGATCCGCGATGGTGTGCTGGGCCTGAGCCACCGCCATGCCGTAGCCCGGTACGACGATGATGCGGCGCGCGGACTCGATCATCATCGCCACCTCGTCGGGCGACGTCGTCTTGACGAGCGCTTGGTCTTCGCTCTCACCCGCCCCGGTTCCTACGTCTCCTGACATTCTTCCGAAGAACACGTCTCTCAACGAGCGATTCATCGCTCGGCACATGATCCCGGTCAGAATGAAGCCTGAGGCTCCCACGAGAGAGCCCGAGATAATGAGCGCCTGGTTCAAGAGCACGAAGCCCGTGGCCGCGGCGGCCAATCCGGAGCAAGCGTTCAAGAACGAGACCACCACGGGCATGTCGCCACCGCCTACCGGCAGCACGAGGGCGAGCCCGAAGAGAAGCGAGACGAGCGCGAGCCAGCCGAAGTCGGTCAAGACCATCGCGCCCTGGCAAATGCGAAGCACCGCCCACACGATGCCGACGGCGAGCGCCAACAAGATGAAACGGCTGACCATCGACGATCGTGGACGAAATCTCAGCGCGCCGGAAAGCTTGCCGGTGGCCACGAGACTTCCCGAGAACGTGAGCGCGCCCACGAAACCAGAGACCGAGCCGGACGCCGCCGCCAGTAGCGACGGCGCGGGGAGAGAGAGCGCCGCACCCGCCACCAAGACCGAAGCCCCTCCTCCGACGCCGTTGAACAACGCGACGAGCTGAGGCAGTGCCGTCATCGAAGTCCGAAGAGCGAGCCAGAGCCCCAACGCGCCGCCGACGGCGAGCCCTGCCGCAAGGATCTCGTAGCGGACGATGCGAGCGTCGACGAGGGTCACCGCCACCGCGATGAGCATACCGAGACTACCCAGCCGATTGCCCCTCAGCGCAGTCCGCGGGTGTCCCAAGCCTTTGATCGCGAACACGAACAGCGTGGCCGCGACGAGATAGGCGAGCTGGACGATCGCGTCGTTCATGATTTGCGGCGAAATTTCGAGAGCACGCGATGCGTGATGAGAAATCCGCCGACGACGTTCGTCGTTGCCAGAACGACCGCCACGAAGCCAAGGAGCGTCGCGAGCCCCGATGAGCTCGACCCAGCTGCGATGATGGCTCCCACGAGCGTAATTCCGGAGATGGCGTTCGCGCCGGACATCAACGGAGTGTGCAACGTCGGCGGGACTTTCGTGATCACTTCATGGCCGAGCAACAGAGCCAGGACGAAGGTCGTCGTCGCAAAGACCAATGATGCCGTCACGTCGGCGACCCGACCCGGGAATGAACGATCCGTCCCCCAACGGCCACCAACGTCTCGCGAGAGATTGGGTCCTCTCGGTCGACGTGGACGACGCCATCCCGAACGATGTTCTCGAAGAAAGCCATGATGTTTCGTCCGTACATCTGGCTCGCGTGATACGGCACGCTCGCGGGAAGATTGGTCGGACCGACGATCGTCACACCGCGGTGGTGCACGGTCTCATCCGGTCTGGTGAGCTCGCAGTTTCCGCCCGAGCCCGCCGCGAGATCCACGATCACCGCGCCGGAGTTGAGCCCTTCGACCATCCGAGTGGAAAGCAAACGCGGAGCAGGCTTGCCGGGAATGAGCGCCGTTGTGATCACGATGTCCACGCCCTTGACCAGCCCGGACATGAGCTCTCTTTGCTTCGCATAGAAATCCTCGCCTAGCTCTCGTGCGTATCCGCGTTCATCCTGGGCACCCTCGCTTTCGATCTCGAGTGAAGCGAAGCGTGCACCGACGCTCTCCACCTGT
>JAJCXL010000316.1 GCA_029263435.1 Acidobacteriota bacterium
CGGATTGTTCGGGTTGGTGTCGTAGACGTAGAGGTCCTCGTTGTCCTGCCCGAACACCGTGAGGCCCCAACCGCCATACTCGTTGTGACCGATGGAGATCCCCGGGAGCACCGGCTCGCCCCCACCGATCACGTTCCAGCCCGGAGCCTGTAGGTGGACGAAGTAACGCAGCGACGGTACCGCCAGCACTCGATGAGGGTCGTTGACGATGTAGGGATATCCGGTCTGGGTAAGCTTTCCGGCGACCACCCAGTTATTCGAGCCGATACTGTCGGTGCCGTCTCCGTTCGAGATGAACGCATCGGCGGCGGCGGCGAGACGCTCGAAAGAGGTCGGATTGTTGCGCGCGGACGCGACGACGTCGGCAGGCTCGAACTCTATCGGGCGCCGGTAGGCTTCGTAGAAGTGCAAAATGTCCGCGCTCAGGAGCGAGCCGTCGATGGCCTCGTCGAGATCGAGCACGGGCTCGCCGGGACGGAGCCAATCGAGCTCGCGCACCTTGTCCGATCCGATCGCCGACACCGCTCTGCCGTAGCGAAGCTCGGTCGTGACGTTGGATAACAAGCCTTGGTGACGCGAAATGACGACGGCGGGGGTCCATCGCCCCGGCTCGATGCCGAGCAAGCGGAACTCGATGGGAAGGAGAGTTGGATCTCTCAGCGTCTCCTCGACCCGCGCGTTGATACCGTCCACGAAGGCATTGATGATGAGAGCCCCTCGCGGGTGATAGTGGTTGAGCTCCTGAGTGATGTCTTTGCGGAAGAGCTGGAGCCGGGTGCCGATGTCCCGATCGAGCTCCCGCCGTCCTAGGATCTCGGCGACGGTGCCGGTCGCCTGGCGCCGCCAGATCTCGAACTGAAACGCTCTGTTCTTCGCGGCCTGATAGCCTTGCGCAAAGAACAGATCGTGCTCGTTCTCGGCGTAGATATGATCGATCCCCCAGCGGTCCGTCGCGACCTCCACGGGCTCCAGAAGACCCGGCAGGGAGAGCTTTTCGTCGGCGACGGCAACACTGGGCAGCAAGAACAGCACGAACAGTCGGAGGAGCTTCATCGGCGTTTCTTCTTTCGTCTTAGGGTTCGTTCGTCACGGGCGCGCTCGAGCGGAGCTTACGGTCGAGAAAGTCGGCCGCGCTCTCCAGAGCGGATACCCAATTCTGGTGGAGGAGAAAACCGTGCACTTCGTCGGGGAACACGAGCTGCTCGAGCGCTACCCCTTGATGGCCGAGGGCCTCGGCGAGATCGACGGATTCGCTGAAAGGGACGTTGCGGTCGTCGTCTCCGTGAATGAGAAGCACCGGCGAGCGCCATCCGGAGATGGAAGCCATCGGCGAGGACTCGAAAGCGAGCTTCGCGAAAGCGTCATGGGCCTCGGCGTCGTAGGTCGGCACGAAGTTGCGAATGACGATGTTCCAATCGTGGACGCCGTGGATGTCGACACCGGCCGCGAACAGATCCGAGGCTCGCGACAATCCCAGCGCGGTGAGGTAGCCGCCATAGGAGCCGCCCCACAAAGCGATCCGTTCGGGGTCGACGTCGTCGCGGCTCCTCAAATAGAGCCCCGCCCCGAGGACGTCGTTGAACTCACTCGCTCCCGTCGCTCCGTAGGCCAGAGCTTCACGAAACGCCATGCCGTAGCCGGTGCCGCTCCGATAATTGACCGACAAGACGACGTATCCGCGACTCGCCATGTATTGATTGAAGCTGTAGGCGTGATGGTAATAGCCCATGTAGTGCCAGCCGAGAAGCATCTGTCGCCTGGAGCCGCCGTGAAAGAACACGACGGCGGGGTGCTTTTCGCCCGGAGTCCGCTGAGTGGGCACGAAGAGCTGCGCATGGATCTTCTGGCCATCCGCGGCGGAAAACACTACCTGCTGCGGAGTGACGAGCCCGGTCGGAAAGTCGACCGGCATCGACCCGGGTGACAGCGGCCGCGAGCTCTCGTTCGAGACCTCGATGCGCGCGTGGGCGGGAGTCGTTGCCCCGGATGCCAGGTAAGCGAGAGCACTCCCGTCTCCCGTCATCACCGGTGACCATTCGAGATCGTCACCAGGCGTGAGTGCAACGGAGGGTCCGCCGTCCACCGGGACTCGCCAGATGTGGCGGCGGTCGAGGTCGTCTTGGTTCGAAGAGACCAAGAGCTCATCGCGTTCGCGGGTGAGAAAAACGTGCTCGACTTCGAATCGGCCTGAAGTAAGTGCTTTCGCCGGCCCGCCCTTGCTCGCGACGGAGTAGAGCTGAACCCAACCGCTTTTTTCCCACGGGAAGACGATCCGATTGCCCGCTGCCCACAGGAGCTGGTTGTTTGCCGAGACCCCGTGAAACGCGCTTCCCGTTCCTTGCTCGGCGCGCCAAATCTCTCGGCCTTGGCCGGTCGAGGGGTCGGCGAGCCGGATCGACCAAGGAAGGGCCGAACGTCTAGGGCCGAACGGGAGCCTCATTCTTTCGTGGGGCTCGCGGATGAACGCGACGGCGCTTCCGTCGGGCGCCCATACCGGCTCTTGGTCCAGTGCTAGGCCCGGGTCGAGGTAGCGAACTTTTTCCGCCTCGATGTCGAGGACGCCGATGAAAGAGTGATCCCCGCGGCCGCTGACGAAGGCCAGACGTTTACCGTCCGGTGAAAAACGCAGGGAGCCCGCTCGCCCGCGCGTCGCCATCAACTGGCGAGGCTTGCCCTCATCCACCGAGGGCACGATCCACACTTGCCCGCTCTTGACGAAAGCGACGGACAGGCCGTCCGGAGAGATCACCGGCTGGCTACCTTCGCCGAGTCGATGCGGCTCTCCGCCTTTAGCTTCGATAATCCAAATCGATTGCTGAACGCCGTCGGGCTCGCTCCGGGGATTCGGGAGCTCCCCGGCCTGATTCGGCCCCCCGCCTCTCACGTAGACGACGTGATTCGCACCGGGTCCGAACTGAAGAGCGCTGAGCTCTTGGCCGTCGTCGCCTTGGTAGTGAGTGATCTGTCGCGCTTCATAGTCGGGTCCGATGGCGACCCAGAGGTTGCGCTCGCCGGCAGCGTTTTGGACCCAGGCGAGTCGGCCGTGGTTCGGCGCGGCGACGAGTGACGTCGGAAACGGAGAAGACAGGACCTGCCGGAGCGTGAGCTCTTCGGCCTGGACCTCGAGGACGAGACAAATCGCCAGGCCGGGGAGGATGCGCGCGAGACGACGGAGACCGATGTTGGACATGCTGGACCCCCAGGGCGGAAATGCCAAGCATCATATCCGGCACGCGGGGTCTCGACAACCAGTACTCTGGTTGAAGGCCCGGCGACTAGGACAGCGCGGCGGTGCGCCCGATGGGGCTGTCGGAGCGATGATTCCGAAAGGCGAGCGTCAAGCCGGCCGCGATCGAGCCGACGAGGACGGTGAATGCGATCCACACGGTCAGTTGGGGGAGAAGCCCTGCCGCGAGGCTGAAGGGAGCCACATCGTAGACCGTTTCCCAGCTCCCGGTCGTCGCCGCCAGCATCGCGACCTCCACTGGAAGTCGCGCGGCGACGGCGTAGCCTAGAAGAGCGCTGTTGAGACGCGGCCACGCGCCCCGCATGAGAACGATGCTCAGCACGGAGATTCCCGCCATCGCGCCCGAGGTCGGGCGAAACAACACGAGGCCGAAGACGAACAGCGCCACCGGCAAGGCGGCGCTTCGGTAGAGCTTCGTCGGTAAGGGGGCGGAGGCGTCGGTCGCGAGCCGGGAACCGAAATAGGCGCCGAAGATGGGAACCAGCCAAAAGATCTGGTAGGGCCCGAAGGGCCCGTAGGGCTCGAGA